>JBHENB010000038.1:0-20803 GCA_046262255.1 Chitinophagaceae bacterium | reverse complement strand
CGGCTATGGCGGTGGTGGCAACAGCTATGGCGGTGGCGGAGGTCGTCGTTATTAATAACAATCTCTTTTACAAAGAGCTCTGCAAGGCAGGGCTTTTTTTTTGCTAAACCTGCATAAAATTTGACGGCAACCTTAGCCAAACTATCACAGTTATTATCTTAGCTTTTGTTGCAGTTCATCAATAAAAGGTGCCTGTGCTATCACAATTTTTTCTTTAGCTTCCCCTGCACTAAACCATGCTCCTTGATCCACTTCTGGAAAATGCTGCCACTTGCCGGATTTTGGGGGCCACTCCATTGTAAAAGTATTACAGCGCAATGCAGAGGGATCAATATCACCTTCTACAGCCCACGCAAGTACTTTTTTACCACTTTTTTGTTGAATAGGAGATAACTCCATAAAGTCTCCTGAAATATCTATACCTGTTTCTTCGTTGAATTCACGTTTTGCGGCTTCTAAGGGTTGCTCTTCATCTGTAAACTCTCCTTTGGGTATAGACCATGCTCCCGCATCCTTGTTTTTCCAAAAAGGGCCTCCAGGGTGAACAAGAAATACTCTTAAGAGACTTTCCTCCAATTTATACAACAATATACCGGCACTAAGTTTCATAATAAACTTTGAAGCTAATATTATTTGAGTGCGGAAGTGCAATAAATATATTTTATAAAGTTGCAATTTGCATCTAAAGATTAATCTTTACATAGGCCGATTTAATCGCTCAATAGCTATATTACGTAGATAATATTATGAAAATCATTTTCTCCCATATCTGCTGCAGTATATTATTTGGCGCACTTACTTTTACAGGTTGTAATAAACAACGTACAGATAATCCTACTACCAACCCAACCGGTATGAATGGTAAAAAATATTTAGCCTTAGGTGATAGTTATACAATAGGGCAGGGGGTTCAACCCAACGAACGATTTCCATATCTTACTGTATCACTGCTGCGGCAGCAAAATTTTGCTATGCAAGACCCGCAATACATTGCCACAACCGGATGGACAACCGGGAATTTATTAACAGCAATAAATAATCAGGGCTCGATAGGTGTTTTTGATGTGGTTAGTTTATTAATTGGAGTAAATGACCAATACCAGGGATTAGACACAGCGGGTTATCGTACAAGATTTACTCAGCTATTAAACAAAGCTGTTGAGTTGGCGGGAAACAGACCTTCAAGAGTATTTGTTCTTTCTATTCCGGATTATAGTGCCACTCCATTTGTTTCCAATGTTTATAAAGAAAAAGTAAGTAAAGAAATTGATGCTTTTAACAACATTAATAAACAGATTTCGCTGAAAAGCAGCATTACTTATATTGATATTACATCATTAAGCAGAGAAGCTGCAAATGACCTTACGCTTCTTGCAGATGACCGGTTGCACTACTCAGCAAAAGAGCATCAAAAATGGGCAGAAAAGCTGGCACCCCTAATGAAACAGGTATTGCAATAGTACAGATATATTGCCGACATAGTCGCTATGTAAAAAGGTTTAGGTATAATGATTGCGGCATAAATAATGAAATTATTTATGAGACAAACGTACAACGAAAACAATTTTGATGAGCAGGCAATTAGCTGCAGCGCATGCGGGTGGAATGGCAAAGGCTCTGATACCAATATTATTGACTTATATGGCATAACAAAAGTTAAAGAGGTGCATTGCCCAAAATGCGATGCTTATATAGCGGGAATAGCTGACTCTGATTACATAGAAACCTCCGGAGATGCAGGCTAAAAATGAATATATTCCTGTTTTCAAAAGACATTTTCGTTGTAAAAACCAGTTGTTAAAACACATACAAATAACGTTTTAATTAAATCTGCTATTCAAAAAAACAACGTATTTTGTATTACAATAATACACACCTATGCGCATCACCAAATCCAGCTTTGCTCTTATAATTATTCTGGCTTTAGGTATTTTACCTGCCTGTAAAAAAGACAAGGATGCATCAGGAACTCCTCCGCCTCCGCCTGCCACATCTGCTGCAGATAAAATAAAAGACTCAGTTTTATTATATGCAAAGGATATATACCTGTGGTATAATCAAATCCCCAGCACCTTCAATCCAAGGAATTATGCAGATCCAGACGCAATCATGAAGGCCTTGCGCCAATACAGTAAAGAGCCGGGTTTTACCCAGCCTGTTGACCTGTGGAGTTTTGCTATGAAAAAGGCAGAGTGGGATAATGTACAATCTGGTATAGCCGGTGATTTCGGGTTAGGCATTTTCTTCCATACAAATGATGATTTGCGTGTAAAAGCGGTGGAAAAAGAATCTCCTGCCGGAAAAGCTGGTATCAGAAGAGGCTGGCGCATTACCAAGATCAATGGAAATTCCACCATTAATACATCTGACGCCAGTATAAATTTCATTGTGAAAAATGTATTTGAAAGTACTACCACCAGCTTTACATTTCAAAAACCGGATGGTAGCTCTGTAGATATAACGCTTACTGCCACAACTTACAGGGAAGAACCCATATTTCTTGATTCTGTATATACAATAGATTCTAAAAAGATAGGGTATTTAGTATTTAATTCCTTTCTTGGTGATACCACAAAAATGTATAACGATTTTCAGCGGATTTTTACTCGTTTTACACAAGCTGGCGTAAATGATGTAGTTGTAGATCTACGTTACAATGGAGGAGGGTATGTGTCTGTTGCACAAAGATTGAGCAATTACCTGGTTAACACTTCTGCAACTGGACAATTAATGATGAAGCAGGAATATAATAATAAATACTCCCAATACAACTCCTCTGTTAATTTTAATAAGCTTGGGTCCTTAAATCTTAATAGAATATTTTTTATTGTTAGCAGCAGTACTGCCTCTGCCAGTGAAATGCTAATAAACAATTTAAAGCCTTTTATGGAGGTTTTTATAGTTGGACCCAGTAAAACTCTTGGCAAACCCGTTGGATTTTTTCCAATACCTGTTGGCGATTGGTATATTTTCCCGGTATCCAGTCGCAGCACAAACAAAAATGGAGAAGGTAGTTACTTTACGGGTTTCCCATTAAATTTTACTGCACCTAATGACGGTTTAGATAAAGATTGGGGAGATGTTAATGAAACTAATCTCCGTATTGTTTTGAACTATATTACAACAGGCACATTCCGTTTACAGGCCCGGGATACACGAACTAAATCTACTGCAGAACAGCCTCAGGTGAAGCAGGGCAACCTGATCTTAGATGAGCCTAACTTTAAAGGTGCTGTTCACAGAGGTGGAGTGAAAATAAACTTGTAAAACTACTTTTCATAATCGCAAAAAAAATCTCACATTCCGTGAGATTTTTTTTTAAGAAGCTTTTCCTTTACGCTGCTTTTTCTTTTTTACGGATGAACCCGTTTGCGCTGCCTGTTGCGTACTATCATGAATAATTTTCTTATTGATTATATGTACGTCCGCTTTTGCGGCATTTTCCATAGTCTTTGGATCTTTAGCCAGCTTATCAATATTATCCCTTATTGTTTGTGCAGGAGAGGACATACATATAAAACTAATTGCAATTGACATCAGTAAAAATTTCTTTTTCATAGAAGTAGATTCTAAGTCTTAAGACCACGTAATGAGCGAAAGTTTAATCAACCTAAGTTATAGGTTTTTTCTGTGCAAATGATTGCCTCCTTCCTGTTTCTTATAAAACATTCGCCCTGCGTTTAGCTGTATCTTTTCCAGCACGGTTTGTTGTAGTATCCGTTGTACGGGAACTATCATTGGTAAATGCGCTATTTAAAAACATTTTGCCTGCAGTATTTCCATCATGGGCATAAATATCATCGCGAAAATTAAGCTGCCCATTCTCATCTACCCATGCAGTGAAATAAGTAATAACAACCTGTATAGGATTCTTTACCCTTACATATTGTTCATTACCAGCGTTCATAGCTTGTTTAATTTTGACGGAATCCCACTCCTGTTGATTGCGTAAAAGATAGTTAGCCATTTTTTCAGCATCTGCTAAACGAATACAGCCGTGGCTAAAAGCCCGTTTTTGTTTTTGAAAAAGACTTCTTGCCGAACCTTGCGTATCATGAAAGTAAATATCATAGCTGTTCGGGAACAGGAATTTTACTTTACCTAACGAATTTTCAGTGCCTGGCAATTGGCGGATGGTAGGTAAACTATCCCCTTCTTTTACAATTTCCATTTTCTTTTTCTTCAGATAATTTGGATCCTTTTTCATTGCCGGCAGAATTTCATTCCGCACAATGCTCTCGGGAATATTCCAGTTAGGGCTAAAAACAACCTGATTTAAATTTCCTGTAAACATCATCGTATTCGTTCCTTCCTTACCAACAACAACCGGCATTTCAAACACCTTTGATTTTCCTTCATACACATACAGTAGAAATTCAGGAATGTTCACCTCAATACGATTATCGGGAAGTTGGGTTGGCATCCAGTACATACGATTCATATTTACCAGTATCTGCTGAAGACGTTGCTCCACCGGAATGTTCATTAATTTAACAAGCGAATCAGTAATTACTCCGTCGGGCCTGAAGCCATGTCTTTTCTGGTAAGATTTGATTACCGCTTCAAGGCTATCATTAAACACTCTACTTGTATCTGCTCCGGCCATATCCCCTGTTAAATGCAATCTTTTTTTTATTGCGGCTATAGAAGGAGAGGTAGTTCCTTTTTTTAATCGTTTACCTTGAATAGTAACAGGCTGCCAACCTCCTTGCTGTGCAATAGAATAATACTTGCCAAGCTGTTGTCGCAGTAAATTATAAGGACGGTTAGCTTTAGCTATACTATTTGTATCTGCTTTTAACAACGAATCTGCCACCCTCAGTGCATCCGTTTTCTTTGCTGGTATAAACTGTGTCAGGGTTGATCTGTTGTTGAACTCATGTTGCGCATTGTTTTTTGCAAAATGCACAAATTGTTGTGTAAGTCCCAGCTCTACATCTGCAAAAGAGGTATCAGAGGGAGAAATTGTTAAAGAGTCTTCTGCTATTAATGTATCCATCCGGGCATCGAATGCTTTATTTTTTGTATCTGTCTTATCATTACTTGTATACTCATATAAATTCCAGAACCCCCGGCCCTGCTCTGTAAAGCCATCGGTTGTTAACCAGGCATACTGGTAATTTCGCATGTTGTAAAAATTGCGGATTGCCACAGCAGTGGCATCATCCATCTTTTTGTTTATAATAAAGGCTTCCACGGCAGCACTATCTAAAAAAAGATCACTATAAGAATTTTCGGGAGTGATGGTAACATCTCTTGGTGGTGGAGTTGTTGCTTCATTAGAACTCCAGGTAACCTGGTTTCCCTTACTATTTGTGTTACCTGTAGTGTTACCTGGATTTACATCCGCATTCTGGCAGGAAGTCAAAACAAAAAATACGGCAGTTGCTAAATATATTTTTTTCATACCAGATGTGTTACAAATGGTATGCCTGTAAACCTATCGTCTTCAAAATTGTTATTTGTGTTATTCACTTAATCAATCATAAACTGTTGATAAACTGCATCGTATGCTTCTGTTTGTGCAGGTAGCATATTTTTGTGCCCGCAGATTAGCAACGAAATCACATGAATATTATTGATGTACTGCTGCTTATTATTATATTTTCTGCAATCTGGAGTGGTTGGCACAAAGGTTTTATTTTTGGCATTCTTGACCTGGTAATGCTTGCCGGAAGCTTGTTTGCCGCATTTTTATTTTATCCATACTTAGCTGTTTACATACAAAAATTCTTTCCATCACTTGGGGTGTGGACACTGCCACTTTCTTTTATACTGACCTTGCTGCTTGCACGGACATTCATTGGTTTTGTCATCCGGTTGATTTTGAGTGCAATACCAGGCACCATACATCAACATAATGCAAACAGGTTTTTAGGTATGTTTCCGGGCTTAATTAATGGTTTGATCTATTCAATTATTGTTTCTGCTTTATTATTGGCGCTTCCACTATTTGATGGGTTATCTGCAAAAACCCGTGAAAGTCAGTTAGCAGCCAAATTTATTCCACCGGCAGAGTGGCTGGAAGAAAAATTTTCACCTGTTTTTGACGAGGCGGTCAAAAGAACAATGAATAAACTAACGGTGGAGCCCCAGTCAAAAGAAACTGTAAAACTGCATTTTAAAGTTGCTAATCCTAAAATACGTGAAGACCTGGAAATGCGCATGTTAGACTTAGTGAATAAAGAGAGGGAACAAGCAGGTTATAAGCCGGTGAAAGCTGACCCCGAAATGACTGAAATGGCACGCCGTCATTCAAGAGATATGTTTGCAAGAGGCTATTTCGCTCATATAACTCCGGAAGGCAAAAATCCATTTGACCGCATGCGTGCAGGAGGAGTAAAGTTTTTAACTGCAGGAGAAAATCTTGCTTTAGGCCAGACACTTACCATTGCACATAATGGTTTAATGAATTCACCCGGCCATAGAGCAAATATTCTTCAGCCTGCATTTGGACGATTGGGAATTGGAATATTAGATGGCGGCGTTTATGGATTAATGATAACACAGAATTTTAGAAACTAATACTTGTGAATAACATCATTGTTCCTTCGTTGCAACTTTATTTATCATTGCACTATTTACTTATCAAACAGCAGCTGTATTGATGCCTCAGTCGGATATCTTACATAAAATTAAACCCATAGCTCAGGCTGGTCTTATTTCAAAAGGTATTGTTTATTGTCTTATTGGTGTACTGGCTTTTATGGCGGCATTTGAAATTGCAGGAACAACTAATAGTGATGCAGGAAAGCATGGAGCGCTCCGTATTATTGAAGAACAAACAGGTGGTAAAATATTTCTGGCTCTTGTTACAGCAGGGTTATTTTGCTATTGTGTTTGGCGTGCCCTCCAGGCTTTTGCAGATACGGAGCATAAAGGCACCGGGGCAAAAGGAATAAGTAGCCGGTTGCGTTACCTTTTCAGTTGCCTGATTTATTTATCTGTTGCAATGCTGGCAGTAAAACTGTTGATGCATGAAAATACAGGTGATGCTAATTCCTATAAAGAGGTCGTAAGTACTTTAATGAGTAAAAGGTTTGGGGAATGGATAATAGGCTTGTTAGCTTTTATTATTGCAGCGGTTGGTGTTTATCAGATCTATTATGCACTTTCAGAAAAATACCGGAAACATGTGACATTGATGAGCCTGCCCTCTGAAGCAACGGCCACACTATTAAGAGCTGGTAAAATCGGTTATTTGGCAAGAGGAGTAGTTTGGTTGATTATTTCATGGCTTTTGCTTCAGGCAGCTATTCACTCCAATGCTGCCGAAGCAGGCGATACCGTAAAAGCTTTTCAGTTTATAGAAACGAGTTCGTATGGTTCAATATTACTGGGCATTATGGGTATTGGTCTGGTTTGCTATGGGGCTTTTAATTTCATCCGCGCCAGGTATGAATCTTTCCGTTAAATAATTGTGCAGAAGTACCTTGTATTGTTTTCAGCATTTCTAAACAAAATCAAATAAATTTACCTTCCAAAATCAATTTTATGGAACGAGAAACAGATAACAGATCAACATATACCGAGGCTAATGATAAGACTACCTTCATGACGAGCATGGATAAATGCATAAAGAAATTAGAGGAGCAGGGATATACTGATCAGTTCAGGGTAGAAAAAAAGATTTTACATTCTTTAAAAGACTCTAAGAAAAAATATAAACCAAAGGATGTAAAAGCGGTTAACTTTTATCGTTTTGAAGGAGATTCTGACCCGGACGACATGTCTATTTTATTTGCTATTGAAACAACCGATGGCACCAAAGGCACTTTGATAGATGCTTACGGAAATTACTCTGATGACGATACCGGAGAATTTATGCAGGAGGTGGATATTAATAAAAGAGTTTCCAAAAGGTGGGCAGAGCAAGAGTGAGTTGTTCAACTTACAGTTGCTTTAAGTAACTGATAGAGAAATATTATTAAGACTTTAGCGCAGCTATGTCAAACGCTTCAATCCCGCATCTCCCAAACCAAAGCACTGGCGCCTAAAATGGCTGCATCGGCTTCCTTCAGTTCGCTGAAGATGAGCCGCACTTTATTTTGAAAAATTGGCAGCAGGTTTTTCTCCATATGTTCTTTTGTTGGCAACATTATTAAGTCCCCTGCTTTTATTACTCCGCCAAAAAGTATGATGGCTTCCGGTGAGGAAAACATAATAAAGTTTGCAAGGGCTTCGCCTAATATTTGACCTGTGTAACGGTAAACCTCAGCAGCCATTTGATCACCCTGTATAGCACAGTCAAACACTATTTTTGCATCCACCTTTTCCGGTTCAAAATTCCGTAACAAACTTTCTTCTTCAGATTGCTCCAGCATTTCTCTTGCTGTTAAAGCAATGCCTGTAGCAGAGCAGTATGCTTCCAGTGATCCATGCATTCCAGTGCCCCAGTGTTTGCGTCCGCCAGGACGAATAGTAGTATGCCCTAACTCGCCGGCAAATCCATCATGTCCGTATATTAAATGCCCGTTAGCAACAATGCCGCTTCCAACACCGGTACCCAGTGTTATCATAATAAAATTCCGCATGCCACGTGCTGCACCATACATCATTTCACCAACAGCAGCAGCATTAGCATCATTTGTTAACGAGCTGGGCAACCTGAACTTTGTTGTCACCAATTTGGTTACTGGTATTACTCCTTTCCAGTGCAGGTTTGGTGCATATTCAATGGTGCCATTGTAATAATTTCCGTTTGGTGCACCAATCCCTATGCCCTTTACAATACCACGGGACGCTACCGAATTTATAAGAGGATTTATTGTGGTATATAAAGCATCAATGAAAGATTCAATTGTGGGATAATCATCTGTTAGTAATTCGCCTTTATCTAAAATTTGCCCGCGGTGGTTCACCAATCCATACTTTGTGTTTGTGCCACCGAGGTCAATGCCGATAGCAAATTCGTTGGATACATCAATCATAACAGCTGTTGAATTTCAATTTTTGATTTGTTCATCTTATTTGCTCATCTGTTTTTAACCCGCCTTCCGGTGAAGTTGCAAGCGGTTCAAGGTTTTCATCTACGTGTTTTTCATAATCAATTCCCTGCTTTCTTAAAATACCTCTTACAGCAAATGCAAAAAAAGCAAGGTAAGCAAAGCATGCAACTGCAACCCAGTAAGATTGATGGATTCCGTATCCTGTAATATCTGATTTTGATTGAAGAAAATCAGCCAGCTTACCTTGTATTGGAGGAATTATTCCACCTCCAAGTATCATCATTATTAAAAAGGCAGAACCCTGGGTTGTGTATTTTCCCAAGCCGGCAATGGATAAATGAAAAATTGCAGGCCACATAATGGAACAGAATAATCCGCCACTCAAAAATGCGTAAGTAGCAATTTTTCCTGTAGTCATCAATCCGATTATCATTGCTAATAAACCCAATGCACTAAAAATTAACAATGTTCGTGCGGGTTTGTTTTTGCTTATATAAAAAGCGGCAATTTGAACCAGTACACATAAAATATAATAATACAGGGGTCTAACGTCATACTGTGAAAGGGCGTTTACACCGATTACAATACCAAAGGCTATAATAGGAATTATCAATATCAGAAGTTGCTTGGTAGAGGATTTTAAATTGAAGACGGGGATGGCGCCTGCCCAGCGGCCAATCATTAAACTTCCCCAGTACATGGAAATAAACGGTGCTACCTGAGATGATTGATAGCCCCCAAAATCCGGCTGTTTTAAAAGTTCACTCAGGTTACTTACAATGGTTACCTCAACACCCACATACACAAAAATGGCTAACATGCCAAGCACTAATTGCGGATATTTCATAGCTCCCCAGCCTTCAGGGTTTTTCTTTGCACTCATATTAGATACCAATAAACCGATTACAACAACTGCCAGAGCACCGAATAGCCAATACATCCTGTAGGTTTCTAATGAATGTTTTTCAGCATCACTCAAAGTCGCAGGATCAGTTTTATAACTGTTGAAAACAGGAACAAACATGATGATAAGCAACCCTGTAATGATCAATAAGGAATACAAAGCCTTATTGGCTTTTTCTGTATGCTCTGTAGAAACGCCTGAAGGAACCTTTTTTGAAAAATAAAAAAGCGCAGCGGCAGCAATAAATAGCACACCCACGGCAGCATAAAGAATAATAACCTTATCAAGGCCAAGTGCCTGAATTTTTTCATCTGTAATAGCAGCTGTTGTTCCAAACAAGGCAAATGCAACAACAAGCGGCCCTATCATGGTACCAAAAGAATTAATGCCCCCACCAAGATTAACCCGGTTGGTGCCTGTGGCAGGATCGCCTAAAGAAATAGAAAAAGGCTGTGCTGCTGTTTGTTGCAATGAAAAGCCAAGAGCCACAATAAACAAACCAACCAACATTCCTGCAAACGTGTTTGCATTAACAGCAATGATCATGGCTACAGCACCTAAAGCAGAAAATAACAAACCATACACAATGCTTTTTTTATATCCCCATTTGGCAACAAGATCATTACCGCCAAAAGCACCGTAAGCAAATAACACTAATGCTCCAAGGTAATAGGCAATATAAAAAGCAAAATCAATTAGTTGGCTTTGGAATTGGTCGAGTTTAAAATAGTGCTTGCAAAAGGGGATAAAAACGCTGTTGCCTGCCGCAATAAAGCCCCAAAAGAAAAACACCGTTACCAATGTACCTAATGCTCCATAATTAGTAGCAATGGGTCCTGTCTGGCTTTCACTGCGCTGCAATCTGTTTACGTTTGCTCCAATAGAAGTTGCCATAGTTGGTTTGTTTGGTTAAAAAATACGTCACCAAAGTAAACAGAATTCAGCAATGCAAAAATTTAAATATGCACATATATTTTTCGGGTTGGAGAAACAGAAATGATGTGTTGAAATTTCTGTTACTTTGGAATAACTGTTGAACAAGTATTTATGGAAATAATTCACGTATCGGCGGAATGTTATCCTGTGGCAAAAGCAGGAGGATTGGGTGATGTGGTTGGCGCTTTACCTAAATACCAGGCGGAGTTGGGTCATTTTGCCAAAGTGGTAATGCCCATGTATCGTACCAAATTTTTATACGAAAATCAATGGGAGCTTGTGCATGAGGGTGTGCAACAATTAGGTGCACATCAGTTTAACTATAGTGTAATAAAAGAAAAAACAAATAAGCTGGGCTTTGATCTTTACCTGGTGGATATTAACAGCTTACTGGACAGGGGAAAAATTTATGGCTATGATGATGATACCGAGAGATTTATGTCCTTTCAGATAGCGGTGTGTGCCTGGATAAGCAGATGGCAGCACAGGCCGGATGTTATTCATTGTCATGATCATCATACAGGTCTTATTCCATTCATGATAAAATATTGTTTTGCATTTCAACATCTTGCAGGCATACCTACTGTGTTCACTATTCACAATGCACAATACCAGGGATGGATGGGGTGGGATAAAATGCATTACATACCACCTTATGATGCATGGAAGTGGGGTTTGCTCGATTGGAATCACCTGATTAATCCATTGGCTGCAGGCATTAAGTGTGCATGGAAGGTGACTACTGTAAGCCCAAGTTATTTAGAAGAAATGAAGTACAATGCAAACGGGCTGGAATACCTGGTTGCAGGTGAGCAACCAAAAAGCATAGGTATATTAAATGGAATTGATGCAGGAGTATGGGATCCTCTTAAAGATAGTTACATTGTTAAGAACTACGATGAATACCTGGTGAAGGAAGGCAAAAGGAAAAATAAAAAGGAATTATGCGGACAATTTAATCTTGACCCTGATAAACCGTTAATTGCATTTATTGGACGTTTGGTGGGAGAAAAAGCTGCAGACTTATTACCGGATTCAATTAGAAATTCCATTTACCAGCACCATGGGAATGCAAATTTTTTAGTGCTTGGTTCCGGAGACCCTGAAGTAGAAATGAAACTGGACAGCATGAACAAGCAGTTTAATGGTTACGTTAATTCTTACATAGGATATAATGAACAGCTCAGTCATCAAATGTATGCAGGTGCTGATTTTTTATTAATGCCAAGCAGGGTAGAGCCATGTGGGTTAAACCAGATGTATGCACTGCGATATGGTACTGTACCTATGGTGCGTAGTACCGGCGGATTAAAGGATACAGTAAAAGATTTTGGTGAGTGGCAGGGATATGGAATACGATTTAATCATGCCACCGTTGATGACATTACTTATTCTGTTGGAAGGGCTATTGATTTATATAATAATAAAAAGAACCTGCACAACTGGATGCGCAGCCACATGATGCAGATTGACCATTCATGGGATAGTTCGGCAGAAGAGTACATAAAGTTGTATCAGTCGCTGAAATAAGTTTGCAGAAATGTAGTATTCTGTCTCCACCTAAAGTGCTGCTATAATGCTTATGTTGCAAGTTTATCCTGAACCTTACGAAGGGCACTCATGTACTGTAGTAAGACTATTCACCTATAACACTCTTCGCTTTGTCATTCTGAACGCAGTGAAGAATCTATGGTTGAATAGTCAGATCCTTCGCTACCGCTCAGGATGACAAAAAGTAAAGGTGGGTTGCACAGCGAGCATACGTACAAGGGAGTGATGCTTCGACAAGCTCAGCACAGGCTGCACAGGCGATGAATAAAGGTTTGAACGACGGAAACAAATAGTAATTATAATGTTTTATTTCATAATTTTCAATTCATGAGCCAGGAAGTTTTATCGGTAATATTAGGTGGCGGTGCAGGTTCAAGATTATTTCCATTAACAGCAACCCGGTCTAAACCGGCTGTTCCTATTGCCGGAAAATACAGGCTTGTGGATATCCCGATATCTAATTGTTTAAACTCTGGTATATCCCGAATTTTTGTTCTTACGCAGTATAATTCTGCATCTTTAAACCGTCATATTAAAAACACCTATTACTTCAGTGCATTTAGTAAAGCTTTTGTAGATATTCTTGCAGCCGAACAAACACCGGACAATCCCACGTGGTTTCAGGGTACTGCAGACGCAGTGCGCCAGGGATTAAGGCATATTGAACCATTTGACAGTGAGTACATATTAATTCTTTCCGGCGATCAATTGTACCAGATAGATTTTCAGGCAATGCTGGAAGAACACCAAAAAAATAATGCTGATATTACTATTGCAACCATTCCTGTAGCTGAAAAAGAAGCACCGGAATTAGGAATACTAAAAACTGAAAATGGAATTATTACTGCTTTCATTGAAAAGCCAAAAAGCGGTTTGGAGGATTGGGTAAGTGACACTGGTGAAGAAATGCAACAAAAAGGAAAAGTGTATCTGGCGTCAATGGGTATTTATGTTTTCAACAGAAAGTTATTGTTTGATCTGTTACAACATGAAAAGAAAAATGCAACAGATTTCGGCAAGGAAATTATTCCTGAGTCAATTGATAAATATAGGGTAGCAGGCTACCAATACGAGGGCTATTGGGAAGATATTGGAAACATCCGTTCTTTTTTTGAAGCTAATCTTGCTCTAACGTCTGACCTGCCTGAATTTAATTTGTTTGATAATGAAAAAGCTGTTTACACCCGTGCCCGCATGTTACCACCGGCAAAAGTTGGAAGCAGCAGTTTTACGAAAACAATTATTGCCGAAGGGTCTATTATTAATGCAAGTAAAGTTGAAAACAGTATTTTAGGCATCCGATCCCGTATTGGTCATCATACAACAATTATCAACAGTTATCTTATGGGTAATGATTTTTATCAAACTTTAGTGGAAATTGAACATGCAGTGGCTAATAATATTCCACTGTTGGGCATTGGCGCCAGATGCCATATACAAAACGCTATTATTGATAAAGACTGCCGTATCGGCGATGATGTGCAGATAATAGGTGGCAGTCATTTAACCGATGGTGATCATTCCTTATTTACTATAAAAGATGGAATTGTAGTGGTGAAAAAAGGTGCTGTAATTCCTAATGGTTTTAGGTTGGTGTAACCAACACTTCAACAGACTGTGCCTGTAACCAACTACCTGAAAAAATGGATACCAACAATACACTATCGGATGTGCGCAAGCCCCGCTTAAATTTTAAACAGCTTTGGAATATGAGCTTTGGGTTCTTTGGAATCCAGTTTGGGTTTGCATTGCAAAATGCAAATGTTAGCCGCATCTTTCAAACCTTAGGTGCGGAAATAGATAATATAGGCATATTATGGATAGCAGCGCCGGTAACAGGGTTATTGGTGCAGCCCATCATCGGTTATTTAAGTGATCGTACCTGGCATCCGTGGTGGGGTAGAAGAAGACCCTTTTTTTTTATAGGTGCTATACTTTCTGCCATTGCTCTCTTTCTTATGCCAAATTCTACTGTTTTATTTATGGCTGCTATATTACTGTGGGTTTTGGATGCTTCCATCAATATCTCTATGGAACCATTCAGGGCTTTTGTGGGAGATAAGTTACCTCCATCACAACGTACGACAGGCTTTGCCATGCAAACATTTTTTATTGGCATGGGTGCTGTAATTGCTTCTTTGTTGCCCTATATGTTTACGAATGTTTTTAATGTAAGTAACACAGCACCAGAAGGTGTAATACCTAATTCGGTAAAATATTCTTTTTACATTGGAGGTGTGGTTTTTTTACTATCTGTGTTGTGGACAGTTTTTACAACAAAAGAGTTTCCGCCGGAAAATATAAAAAAATGGGAAGAAGAAAAATTAAAAACCAAAGGTCTCGTTCGCGGATTCGCTGAAATTGTAAAGGGCATAGGCAGCATGCCAAAAACAATGCTGCAACTGGCTATAGTGCAATTTTTTACATGGCTGGCTTTTTTTGCTATGTGGATTTATACCACATCAGGAATTGCATCTAATGCATATAATACAACAGATACGCAATCAAAAGCATTTCAGGATGCAGGAGATTGGGTAGGTGTAATGTTCATGGTTTATAATGGTGTGTCTGCGTTAGCAGCATTTTTACTTCCAATGCTTGCGGCGAAAATAGGTAGAAGATTTACCCACATGATATGCCTTATTCTTGGTGGTGTTGGACTTGCAATGATCTACTATATAAAAGACCCGCAAGTGCTACTATTGCCCATGATACTGGTTGGTCTTGCATGGGCTTCAACACTTACTATGCCCTATGCAATACTCGCAGGTGCGTTACCACCAAATAAAATGGGTTTTTATATGGGCGTATTTAATTTTTTTATTGTTATTCCGCAAATTGTTGCCGCAGCGATTTTAGGATTTTTTATAAAAGAGTTATTCAATAATGAAAGTATTTATGCACTTGTAATTGGCGGTATATCCATGATGCTGGCAGGCCTGCTGAACTTTTTAGTGAAAGAACATGAAGATCAGCATGCGCCTGAAGAAATAGTAGAAGATGTGATGAGTGCAGAACAAAGACCTATTTGATTATGAAAAAAATATCCATTGTTATTGTCTTTACATGTCTTCTTAATTTTTGCTTTGCTAATAAATATAAAGTAGACGGCGTATATCCTACGCATTGGTGGACAGGGATGAAAAACCCAAAGCTTCAGTTAATGCTTCGTGGAGCTAATATTGCGGAGAACACTTTTTCGCTTTCCTATCCTGGCGTACAACTTACTAAGATGCACAAAGTGCAAAATAGAAATTATGTTTTTCTCGATCTTGCTATTTCACCAACAGCAAAGCCCGGTATTGTAAACATCAGAATGAAAAATCCAAATGGCGCCGGAGATATTCCTTTTGAGTTAAAAGCACGTAGAAAAGGGAAAGGAACTCAGTTTGCAAACGGGGTTACCGGAGCTGATTTTATTTACCTCATTATGCCAGACCGCTTCAGCAATGGCGATGTCACCAACGATAGAATACCTGGCATGAGAGATCAGTCGTTAAACAGAGACACCATTTTTGAAAGACACGGCGGCGATCTGAAAGGCATTCAAAATCACCTGGACTATTTGCAGGAGTTTGGTGTTACTGCTTTGTGGCTTAACCCTGTAATTGAAAACGATATGCCGAACAGAACAGAACATGGCTATGCATTTACTGATCATTACAAAATTGATCGCAGATTGGGTGGAGAGAAGGCTTACCATAATCTTATAACGGAAATGCACAAACGTGGAATGAAAATTATTCAGGATGCTGTTTATAACCATACAGGCATAGAACATTTTCTTTTTCGCAACATGCCGGACAGCACCTGGTTTCATAAATGGCCAAAGTATACACAAACCACTTACAAAGATCAACCGCTGTTTGACCCGTATGCATCTGTTACTGATAAAAAATTAATGAGTGATGGCTGGTTTGTTCCACAGATGCCGGACATAAACCAGAACAATCCTTTTTTTGCCAACTTTTTAATTCAACATGCTATATGGAGCACCGAAGAATTTGGCCTGGACGGATGGCGAATTGATACTTATGCCTACAACGATTTGGACTTTATGAACCGCTGTAACAAAGCATTGCTTGATGAATACCCAAAGCTTCATTTGTTTGGAGAAACATGGGTGCATGGAGTGATTAACCAGGCTTATTTTACTGAAAATAAATTCAACATTCCTTTCAAAAGTAATTTGCCCGCAATAACCGATTTTCAAACTCATTTGTATGGTATTTTGCCGGGACTTAAAGAACCTTTTGGCTGGACAGAAGGCGTAAATAAATTATACACCACGTTAGCACAGGATTTTGTTTATAAAGATCCAATGAAGCATGTGATCTTCCTTGATAATCATGATAAAACAAGATTTTATTCTGAAGTGGGAGAGGATGTCGCAAAACTGCAAATGGGAATTGGATGGCTCCTTACCTGCAGAGGCATACCGCAAATGTATTATGGAACTGAAGTATTAATGAAAGGTATTTCCAACCCGGATGGCTGGGTGCGGCTTGATTTCCCCGGTGGTTGGCCGGGAGATAAACAAAATAAATTCACTGCCGCTGGCCGTTCTGCATATGAGAATGAAGTATTCAACTGGACACGAACGCTGGCTAATTTCCGTAAAAGATCATCTGCCATTACTACAGGTAAAATGATGCAATACGTACCGGTTGATGCCGTGTACACTTATTTCCGATACGATGATAAACAAACAGTAATGGTGGTAATGAACACATCTTCTGATGAACGCACCATTGATACCAAACGTTTTGAAGAAAGAACAAAAGGCTTCACTGGTGGTGTGGATGTGGCAAACGGTGATAGAAAAAAATTAAGTGAAAGCTGGAAAATGCCGGGAAAGACAATTTGGGTGCTTGAATTAGTAAAATAAGCAATGACAAAAAAAGATCTTGACAATAAAAGTAAAAAGCAAGAGCAATCTTCTACTATAAAGCAATTATCTCCAACAACTACAGAACGTTACGAGGACAGAAATTTTATAGACACCTCCAAACCAGTATGGAATTATTCAATTTTATACGACGATGATATTGAAACATTTAAAAACGGCACACATTATACTTTATACAGAAAGTTTGGATCTACACCCTTAAATGTTTTAGGGCAGGAAGGTTATTACTTCTGCGTCTGGGCTCCTAATGCAACATTGGTTACAGCAATAGGAAACTTTAATGAATGGAATAAAGAAAGTCATCCACTTCACCCGCGATGGGATAAAAGCGGCATTTGGGAAGGCTTTATTCCAGGAATAGTAAAAGGAGATGTCTATAAATACCATATAACAGGATATCAAAACAGAATTACGGAAAAGGGAGATCCATTTGCGCATTACTGGGAGGTAAGACCAAACACTGCCTCCAGAACATGGCAGTTTAATTACGGGTGGAAGGACACTGAATGGATGAAAAAAAGAAAAAAATGCAATGCGCTAAATGCTCCGTGGAGCGTTTATGAGGTACATCTTGCGAGCTGGATGCGGCCGGATAAAAACAATGAAGAAAGCTACAATACATATCATCAAATTGCAGAGCGGTTAGTACCTTATGTAAAGGAAATGGGATTTACGCATGTAGAGTTGATGCCGGTTATGGAACATCCTTATGACGGAAGCTGGGGTTATCAGTGTACCGGATATTTTGCACCCACCTCACGTTTTGGTGAGCCGGAAGGTTTAATGCATTTGATTGATGAGCTGCATCAAAATGATATTGGTGTTATCCTGGATTGGGTTCCATCGCATTTCCCTTACGATGCACACGGACTTCATTTTTTTGATGGTACGTATACCTATGAATATGCAGACATGCGCAAGGGCTTTCATCCCGACTGGAACAGCTATATTTTTAATTACAAAAGGGGAGAAGTAAAATCATTTTTAATCAGCAGCGCAAGATTTTGGTTTGATATATTTCACATTGACAGTGTCCGGGTAGATGCTGTTTCTTCCATGCTAAAACTGGATTATTCCCGCAGTCACGGTCAATGGGAGCCAAATGAATTTGGCGGGAACGGCAACCTCGAAGCCATTGCTTTTATAAAAGATTTGAACGAAACCATCTACCGGGATTTTCCTGATGTGCAAACTATTGCTGAAGAAGCAACTGATTGGCCTTCTATAACCAGGCCAACTGCTGATGGTGGTTTGGGTTTTGGTATGAAATGGATGATGGGATGGATGCATGATACTCTGGATTATTTTAAAATGGATTACTTTTTCCGTCCTCATCATCAAAATAAGTTTTCATTTAGTATGATGTATTACTACGATGAAAATTTTATGCTGCCGCTGAGTCATGATGAAGTAGTGCATGGCAAGTCGCCAATGATCTATAAAATGCCGGGAGATGAGTGGCAGAAATTTGCGAACCTGCGTACGTTGTACACGTACATGTGGACGCATCCCGGAGCAAGATTGCTGTTCATGGGAAATGAATTCGGGCAAACAACAGAATGGAATTATAAATCGGAACTGGATTGGCATTTATTGCAACACAAGCCACACGAAGGTTTACAATTGTGTATTCGCGATTTAAACAAACTTTTAAAAAATAGTCCTGCTCTGTTTTACAACCAGTTTCAACTGCAGGGGTTTGAGTGGGTAGATCTGAACCACCGGGATGATTGTGTTATTACCTACAGGCGAAAAGGGAAGCGAAAGAAAGACGATCTTTTGATTGTATTAAACCTGGCGCCGCAACCAAGGTTTGATTGGGAAATAGAAGTTACAGGACAATCTTATACACAGGAAATATTTAACAGCGATTCCGAAAAATATGGTGGCTCCGGCCATGTATTTAATCCGGAAATAAGAAGCAGTATTGATAAAAAAGAAAATAAATTTAAGCTTACAGTGAATTTACCGCCTCTTGCGGGGATCATACTAAGATGAAAAGTCCAAGCTCTAAGAAAAAACCGTTTCAACCATTCGGTAAAGAAGGGATATTAATTGGTGAAATGTGATTGACGCAACTACAATCTGGTGATGTATAATACTAACAGGTTGGTTTAGTTGAAGCATATTATACAAATCTAAGTGGAGTATCATATATTTACGAGTAGGCAGCAATTTTTCGGCGACACTCTGCAATTGTAAAAAGAACATTAGCTGATAGTTCACTAGTATAAGATTGACGATTTTAAATTTTAATTCGCCGATACAAAGCAAAAAATTTAAATTGTATTTTGTTTTCCTTGCTTAAAATAACAAAAGAGGGAACGCCGATAAAGATCACAGCATTTGCAGAAGCTGGCAAACCACTGCAAGTACCCGGTCCACTTATTCGTGTGCCCGAAGGAACAGAGATAAGAGCCAACATAACTAATCGGGTTGTGGGACAGCCGCATCACATCTATGGTTTTTATCAAAGACCCTACAGCAATCTCAGGGACAGCATTACTATAGCTCCCGGTGAAACGAAAGGGATCAGATTAAATGCCGGCGTGGCAGGAACCTATTTCTATGAGGGAAAAAAAGGACCTTTTCCTCATACAGACAATCAATTATATGGTGCGTTGATTGTTGATGCAAAAAACGAGAAGCCTGATTCTGCCGAACGCATCATCATGATTGCTGTAGGTATTCATAAAGTAGATACCAACCTGCTGCGGCAATATGTAATGAATGGACTTACATGGCCCTACACCGAAAGGTTGCTGTACCGGCAGGGCGAATTAGTGAAGTGGCGTGTAATTAACGCCAGCCGTGCCGCTCATCCTATGCACCTGCATGGATTTCCTTTTACATTACACAGTCTTGGAGATATAGCCAGTGATTCAATTGTTGGCGAAGATAAAGAACAGTTAGTGGTAACCCAGGATATGAGGCCCCGGGCAACAATGCGGATATCATGGATACCTGTAAGAGAAGGCAACTGGTTATTTCATTGTCACCTGGTGGATCATATTCTTCCGGTTTCTTTTTTAAGAAATCAGGAGGAAATGAGTCACGCAAATATGAACCTGGAAACACATGCACGGGATGCAATGGGTGGATTGATCATGGGTATTCATGTTCTTCCTGACAAAAAATTTCAGGCAAAGACAACAAAAAGCAAAACTGCAGAAAGAAAACTCACCCTGGTAATTGGTGAAAAGGAAAATTATTTTGATAACAGTAATGGCAAAGGTTTTCAGCTTTGGGAAAACGGAATAACAAAAACAAATGGATTTAGCATACCCGGGCCTCCATTGTTTTTAATTAAGGGCCAGCCCGCAGCAATCAGGATTATTAATACTCTGAAAGAACCCACCACCATGCATTGGCATGGATTAGAAATTGACAGCTATTATGATGGCGTACCAGGCTGGGGATATATGGGCAATAAACTGGCGCCGATTGTGCAACCTGGCGATTCATTTACAGTACATCTGACACCATCCCGTGCAGGCACATTTATATATCATACGCATATGCACGATCTGCAATTATTGCAAGGCATGTATGGAG
>JBHENB010000037.1:21680-22001 GCA_046262255.1 Chitinophagaceae bacterium | reverse complement strand
CATTAATGATGATGTTAAGGAAATAGGCTCTTATAAAGCAACAATTGACTTCGGAAACGGCCAAAATGCTGATATAGATTTTGAGGTTATAGCTGAATAACCACTTAATTCCCCACTATTTTTATATTGTTTTCTGACTCCCCTGAAAACTTTACCACTGGGGAAATATTACTACAAGCTGTTCTAAACAAGCTTTTCGTAGTTTAATTAAATATCTTATTTTCGTAACGTTTTTAGTGTTTTTTGCAGTCTCACAATTCAATGAACGTTTCGTAAATGTTCACTTGGTGTATTGTTTGCTGTAACGCTTTTTTATCTTTT
>JBHENB010000037.1:0-21574 GCA_046262255.1 Chitinophagaceae bacterium | reverse complement strand
AAGCTTTGGTAGTGGCGGTGGCGGCGGCTTTAAAAAAGGCGGCGGTGGCGGCGGTTACAATCGAGGCGGCAACGGCGGCGGTGGTTATAACCGGGGAGGTAGCAGCGGCGGTGGTGGGTATAGAGATAATTATTAGATATCATTGAAAGCTTATTACAAAGTCCCGCCTGGCGGGATTTTTTTGTGCGAATTTGTTTTACCAAATTTTTAAGTATTATGTTGTTTCCTATTGGTGATGATAACTCGGACAGGCACATAACCCCGATTGTAAATTATATTCTTATTGGATTAAATATAGTTGTCTTTATATTTCTGCAGGGCATGGGCAGAGATATTGATTTTACCTTTGCATATTCAACTGTACCTGCTGAAATTCTTTCTGGTCTTGATATAGTTACAAATTCCAAAATTTTAGAAGACCCAATTACCGGGCAATCTGTTGAGATGCCTGGATTAGGCGTAACACCTATCCCTGTTTATTTCACATTAATTACTTCCATGTTTATGCATGGGGGGTTGGCTCACCTTTTTGGAAATATGATGTATTTATGGATTTTTGGTGATAACCTGGAAAATGCTATGGGACATAAAAAGTATCTTCTTTTTTATTTGATCTGTGGCGTACTTGCAAGCCTAAGCCATGTGTTTATGTCTGCTTATGTAAACAACAATCAGTTAGTACCAAGCCTAGGGGCATCCGGTGCAATTTCGGGTGTTCTTGGAGGTTATCTGTTATTATTTCCCAGTCGGCGAGTGCATGTATGGTTACTGTGGGGGGCTATGCCGGTGCCTGCATTTGTTGCAGTAGGGTTGTGGATTTTGTTTCAGGTAATAAATGGTATGGGTGCACTGGGCGGGCAGGAAGGTGGTGGCATTGCCTATGCAGCTCATATTGGCGGCTTTATAGCAGGATTGATCCTAGTGAAAATGTTCGTAAACCGGGCAGCGCCACTACCGCATAAAAGCAAACCTATTTGGTAGATTTTGGATCTCAAACTTTGCTGCGCTATAATATTCTCCATCAATATGAGCAGGTAATTTAGTGTTGAAGGTAATTTCCACGCGATGCGTTTGGAAATAGTGGACGAATTGCAATTTTGTATGATTGCCCTTTTCTATTACAGGTAAATATTTCAGGCGTTGTAATAAAGAAACTTTACTTACAACATTTACATCAAAAAGACCATCTGTTATATCCGCCTTAGGAGTGACCAGAAATCCTCCGCCATATCTCTTTCCATTTGCCACACTGATCATAAATATAGATTCGCCTTCTTTTTGTGGTGGAACTGCCGGGGCGGGAAACTTAGAATTTTTATTTCTGCTTTGAATGTTTCCCTGCTGCTCCTTATAAGTAAATATATTTTTTATTACTGCTAAATAATATGCTGATTTGCCTTTAGATTTTCTCTTGTTAATCAGATCTCTTACTACAGCTCCGTCGAAGCCAATTCCTACTCCATTTAAAAAAAGTTTCTCATTACAAATACCTGCATCTACAAGTTGTGGCACTCCATTCAGTACTTTTTCAATTTGCTGGTCTAAAGTAATATCATCGTATACCAGCCAATGAAAATCATTCCCTGTGCCGCCTTTGAATATGGAAAGTGGCAATTGAATCTGCGGATATTGATTAATAAAATTGTTTAAAGTACCGTCTCCTCCTACTATCCACGCATCGGTAAATTGATCCCAAATCTTCGGCCAATTAAAAGTGAAAACGGAGTGAGCAACCTGCTTTTGCTTCAGTGTGATTACAATTTGCTCTGTTACTTTTGATGCTTTGCCATTGCCAGCTATTGGATTACACATTATTGCAATGTTTCTTTTAGCAGACATAAAATCCAAGATGTGCCACCTCGTTAGATATTGTTACAACCGGTTGAGAACTCTAACTTCTGTAGCTACTGCACTTTGCGAATGTTACCAGAGCCTACTGTGTTTTGTTTTACCACTGGATTGCCTTTATAAGCAACATCTCCTGACCCGGCAATTTTTATATGCAACTCTTTACTAGCGGAAATCTCCGCGTCGCCACTGCCGGCAATATTCACGTTTGTTGTTTCGCTTAAAAGATCAAAAGCATTTATTTCACCACTGCCTCCAATATGAACAATAAAATTCCTGGTATTCCCCTTAACACTGATGGAACCGCTGCCACCAATATTCGTAGTAATAGTGGGCGCATCTGCCTCTATTAAAACATCACCACTACCGCCAACATTAACCTGCATTTTATTGCTATTCGTTATTTTGGTTTGAGATTTAATACTACCGCTGCCGGCTACACTTAACTGGTCAAATACAGGTGCAATAACAAAAACTTTTATCCCTGCTTTAGGTCTGAGGTTATACCTGTCTTTAGGTGAAATTTCTAATTCATCACCATGTTCCTCTATTTCAATATACTCCAGCAGGTTTTCATCGCCTTCTACTTTAACCGTAAAATCATTGCCCTGGGAAATAAAAACATCTATAGGGCCGCTTACTGTTATATTATTAAACCCCTCAACATTATGGGTTTTACTGGCAAATACACCATTTCCAATGACCCTCCTGCCCCCCATATAAGTGCACGATAAGGAAAATAAAACGAGTATAGCAATTATCCGTTGCATGTTTTATGTTTTGATGATTGGACTATAATATACGATAGCAGGTTACAAATTTTATACAAGTTACTGAGAAGTCATAAAGCCGAATGACAGGGTTTTTTTAATTCAGGGTTTAGCTTTTCAAGCCTTTATACCTTAACAGCCTTTCATTATCTTCACGCCGCATGACCGAAAAGATTATTATTCTTGATTTTGGTTCTCAATATACCCAGCTCATTGCCCGTGCCGTTCGTGAAGCAAAGGTTTATTGTGAAATTGTTCCTTTCTCCAAAACCATCCAGTATGATGGAACAATAAAAGGCGTTATTCTTTCTGGATCTCCTTTTTCTGTCAATGATAAAAAAGCTCCGGAAATTGACATCAAAAACATCTACAGGCATGCACCTGTTTTGGGTATTTGCTATGGGGCTCAGTTAATAACCAAACAATTTGGAGGCAAAGTAGAAAAAAGCAGTAAACGTGAATATGGAAGAGCTGTACTTCATATACAACAAGATGAAGAATTATTAAAAAATCTTACCTCAGCATCACAGGTGTGGATGAGTCATGGAGATTCTATTTTACAATTGCCTGAAAATTTTCAATTATTAGCGAATACTGACAGTATCCCCATTGCGGCATTCAAGTTGCAGAATGATGAAGTAAAGCCTTTATACGGATTACAATTTCACCCGGAAGTATATCATTCTTTTGAGGGCAAAAAAATTCTGCAAAACTTTTTAATTAATGTTTGCGGTTGTACGCAGGACTGGACACCAGCACATTTTATTACCGATGCAGTTGCAGCTTTGAAAGATGAAATTAAAGATGCAAAAGTAATAATGGCTCTGAGCGGCGGGGTAGATTCAACTGTTGCTGCAACACTTTTACATAAAGCTATTGGTAAGAACTTGCATGGGATATTTGTAGATAATGGTCTTCTGCGCAAAGATGAATACGAAACTGTGCTGGAAACATATAAACAACTGGAATTGAATGTAACAGGCATTGACGCAAAAGCCAGGTTTTATAAAAAATTAAGAGATAAGACGGACCCCGAGGCAAAACGCAAAGCAATTGGGAAATCATTTATTGATGTATTTCAGGAAGCCGCTGAGAAAATTAAGGGAGCTACAATGTTAGGTCAGGGAACTATTTACCCCGATGTAATTGAAAGTATATCTGTTCATGGTCCTTCCGTTACCATAAAATCTCACCATAATGTAGGTGGTTTGCCGAAAAAAATGCACATTAAAATTGTAGAGCCCTTAAGGTCGCTATTTAAAGATGAGGTACGAAAAGTTGGAAAAGAGTTAGGCATACCAGATGAACTTATCTCACGCCATCCATTTCCAGGCCCCGGCTTAGCCATCAGGATTTTAGGAGAGGTTACAGAAGAAAAAGTGCATTTGCTTCAACAAGCAGATGAGATTTATGTTAAAGCCCTGAAGCAGCATAACTTATATGCAACGGTATGGCAGGCAGCAGCAATCTTACTACCAATTCGCAGTGTAGGTGTAATGGGTGACGAAAGAACATACGAGCACACTGTAGCACTAAGAGCTGTAACCAGTGTAGATGGCATGACGGCTGACTGGGCACATTTACCATACGATTTCCTGGCTTTCGTTTCTAATGAAATAATAAATTCAGTAAGAGGCATCAATCGTGTAGTATATGATATCAGCAGTAAACCTCCTGCTACCATAGAATGGGAATAGCCTGCCTGCCGGGTAGGCAAGGCTTTTGTTGTAAATATTAACCTATGGAAAAAAAAATTTTCTTTTTTTTAATCCCTGCTCTTTTTTTATACTTTAAAGCTGTTGCACAAACTACAGTACCTAAGCGGCATAAAGTTGCCATATTCACTCCTTTGTATTTAGACTCTGTTTTTACAGCAGGCAATAATTACAGGTACAATAAATCCTTTCCTAAGTTTCTTCATGCGGGGCTTGATTTTTACCAGGGGGCACAACTGGCAATAGATTCTTTAAAAAATTCAGCAGCTCCCCTGGAAGTTTTTATTTATGATTCCCGATCCAGGAGGTACCCGCTTTCACAACAAATAAACGCTCCTGAACTTTCAGATGTTGAAATGATTATTGCTCATGCTTCGGCGCCGGATGTAAGGCTCTTAGCAGATGCAGCATTAAAAAGAAAAATTCCATTTATATCTGCCACGCTACCTAATGATGCAGGCATTACAGAAAACCCATACCTGGTTATATTAAATTCCTCTCTTCGTACACATTCTGAAGGTATCTATGGCTATTTACAGAAGTACCATAGCCGCGACCGTATAGTTGTATTTAAAAAAGGTGGAACACAGGAAGAAGAAATAGAAGAACACCTGAAGAATTTTTCAAAGAACACAGCTTCAGTGCCTTTAAAAATTGAATTCGAGAATATAGGTAATGATTTCGATGCTGAAAGATTAATCAGGAAGTTAGATAGCACCCGAAGAACAGTGTGCTTAGCTGGTAGTTTGGATGAAAATTTTGGATCAAAGCTTTCGCAGGAATTAGCAAGTGTAAGTAACACCTACCCAATAACTCTTATTGGAATGCCTACCTGGGATAACCTGAACATTTTCTCAAAACCAGAATTTAAGAATATAGATATTGTGTACGGCACTCCTTTTTTTTATGGCAGGCCAGATAGATTATTGAATCACATTAGAAGTGTTTTTTCAGCAAAGGTCAATGGCCGTCCAACAGATATGTTTTATAGAGGCTATGAAGTTACTTTACGGTTCATTTTGTTGTTGCTCGACGCAAAAAAAGATGTTGCATCTAACCTTATCCGTAAAGGAAATTTTGTTTTTACCAATTTTGATATCCAGCCTGTATTACTTAATAGCAGAAATATGACACTTGATTATTTTGAAAACAAGAAGCTATATTTTGTCAAATACATAAATGGTATAAAGAGAGTTGAATGAATTTCTTTAGTAATGGCAGCATTTAAGTACAATGTAATAACTTAATGCAATCATGCCATTGATAGAATTTTCAGAATGCGGTTTGTATTGCAGGCCGGGTGATTTTTATATAGATCCCTGGAAACCTGTTGAAAAAGCAATTATAACTCATGCACACAGCGATCATGCCCGGTGGGGAAGTAAATTTTATCTTTGCCACCATCTTACAAAACCTTTACTGCAACTTCGTCTGGGAACCAATAATTTCCAAAGCATTGGATGGGGTGAAACAATTTACATAAACGGTGTTCGCATCACGCTTCATCCTGCAGGTCACATTATTGGTTCCTCACAGATACGTGTTGAATACAATGGCGAAGTATGGGTAATAAGTGGTGACTATAAAACTGAAAACGACGGTATCAGCGGCGAATATGAACCCGTTATTTGTCATACTTTCATAACTGAATCTACTTTTGGTTTACCCATATACAAATGGAAGAAGCAATCACAAATTTTCGAGAGTATACAATCCTGGATAGCAAATAACAAAACCCATGGAAGAACTTCAGTACTTATTGCTTATAGTCTCGGGAAAGCACAGCGGTTGCTGCCTTGCATTGCAGAAGTAACAGACAAAATATTACTGCATGGCGCTGTTTACAAGGTACATATGGCGCTGGTGAATGCAGGTATTAAGTTACCTTATGTAGAACGTATAACACCCGACACCCAAAAAGAACTTTTAAAAGGCAACGTTGTAATTGCACCTTCCGGTGCAGAAGGCTCTCCATGGATTAAGAAATTCTCTCCCTACAGTGTTGGAATTTGCAGTGGTTGGATGCAGGTAAGAGGAAATGTACGGCGAAAAAATGCTGATGCAGGTTTTGCATTGAGCGATCATGCAGATTGGGATGGATTGCTAACCTCTGTAAAAGCAACCGAAGCAGAAAAAGTTTTTGTAACACATGGTTTTCAAGCAGCCTTTAGCCGCTATTTAAATGAAAATGGAATTGCTGCATCTGAAATAAAAACTGAATATGGTGAAGAAGAGGAAATAGCCTTAGCTGCTGAAGGGGAATATTGAAATACTACAATGCTCAATAATGAACTACATACAGAACCATTTGATAAAGTCCCGCCTTCAGGCGGATTTGGGGTTTTTGCTGAATTAGTAATGAAGTTAGGAACCAGCACCAAAATAAATGACAAGATAGAGGCATTAGTAAACTATTTTTCTGTAGTCGAAAACAAGGATAAGGTGTGGGTTATTGCACTGTTTAGTGACAGAAAGCCAAAGCGACCTGTGAATACAGGTTTATTAGCAGTATGGTGTGTTGAAATGTCGGTATTACCCTGGTGGTTATTCGAAGAAAGTTATCATGTAGTTGGTGATTTTGCAGAAACAATTTCTTTGTTATTGCCGCACCCGGAAGAAGAAAAGCTGAATAAATCAAAGTCATTGCATTATTACATGCAGAAAATGCTTCAAATTGAAAAAGAAGCTGAAACAATTAAAAAACAATTTATTCTTGAGTCATGGAGAGAAATGAATCAGGCTGAGCAATTCGTTTTTAATAAATTTTTTACAGGAGGATTTCGCATTGGTGTATCGCAAAAAATTATAGTTAATGCTCTTGCTAAAACAATTGATCAGACTCCATCTGTAATTGCACATCGCATTAGTGGAAATTGGGATCCCTGCACAATCACTTTTGAAGAACTATTAAGTGAACATACCATCACCACAGATTTTTCTAAGCCTTACCCTTTTTTTCTTGCTTACGCAATTGAAGATGACATTGCTGCTTTAGGCAATGCAGATGAATGGCAGGCCGAATGGAAGTGGGATGGCATCCGCGGACAAATCATCAAGCGCAATAGCGAACTATTTGTGTGGAGCCGTGGCGAAGAGTTAATGACAGATAAATTTCCTGAGTATCATTTACTACAAAACCTGTTACCGGAAGGCATTGCTATGGATGGAGAAATTATATGTGGTGTTCCGGCAACCCTATCCAACAGGCAGCTAACATTTAGTGTTCTTCCTTTTGCTAACTTACAAACAAGAATAGGCAGAAAAACAATCACAAAGAAGCAACTCTCCCATGCACCGATTGTTTTTGTAGCTTATGACCTGCTTGAATATAACGGACAGGATTGGAGAGAAAAATCTTTGGAAGAAAGAAGAAACAAGTTGGAAGAGATTATTACAGCAGCTAATCATCCTTCATTATTGATTTCACCTATTATTTCATTTGATACCTGGGAGGAGCTGGAACAAGTACGTTCCACTTCAAGAGATATTGGCGCAGAGGGTATCATGCTAAAAAGAAAGTCCTCTACTTACCAGGTTGGGCGCAAAAGAGGCGACTGGTGGAAGTGGAAGATTGAGCCATTAACCATTGATGCCGTAATGGTGTATGCACAAAAAGGTGCAGGAAGAAGAAGCAATCTATATACGGCTTACACATTTGCCGTAAAAAACGGAGATGAATTAGTAGTATTCACAAGGGCTTATTCCGGATTGACAGATAAAGAATTTGCAAAAGTAGATGCGTTCGTAAAAAGAAATTCGTTGGAAAAGTTTGGACCTGTACGAACTGTAAAACCTGAGTTGGTGTTTGAAATTGCATTTGAAGGAATTGCAGCATCCAACCGTCATAAATCGGGAGTAGCATTGCGTTTTCCCCGCATGAATCGTTGGCGAAAAGATAAAAAAGTGGAAGACATAAATACTTTAGACGATCTGAAAAAAATGCTGGAGCTGTATGGGAAGTAAATCAATGCTTGAGAAATAGATTGATGCCTGATATTGCTTCCGTCAATTGATGTTGTTCTATAACTCCAACTTTCTTTGATAGTCGGTGCTTGGCTATACATCGCACCTGAAAGACCAGAAGTTCAGAATCTCTTTTTAAGCCATTATTCCTGTTTTTAGCAATTAATGGACATCCTTTGATATGTTTAATTTTGCTGGTCAATGGGCAAATTATCAATACACTTAAAATTGTATTCATAACATCACCGCTAACTATTACTACTGGCCTGTTACCGCCTTGTTCGCTTCCTTTTACCGGCTCCAGGTTTGCGTACCAAATTTCCCGTTGATTCATTTTCATAATCTTTTAATTGTTTTGCATAATCCTCAATCCCCCATTCAGCCATTTCTAATATCTCAGGATCATTTGCAATTTTTTTCAATGATTCTATTAGTTCCTGCTTCTCTTGCTCATCAATAAATGTTTTCAGTGCTTCTTCAATAACTTTGTTTTTTGAAATTTTTTTTCTTACAGCGTACTCAGAAATATCTTCCATAAGCTTACTTTCCATAGTGCTTGTATAAGTAACATATTTCTTTTTCATAAATAAATTTATATTTATAATATAAAAATATTAAAAACAAATTGCAAAATAATCCAGGTTATAGAATTATTCTGGAATGGCTTAATTCAAAAGGTTTAAAGCCATTTTTATTTCAAGAACAAACGTGGCAGCATATTATTGATGGTAATAGTGGTTTAGTAAATGCACCCACCGGCACAGGTAAAACCTATTCTGTTTTCCTGGGAGCTTTAATACAATTTATCAATCAAAATCCTGATGGTTATCTAACTAAATCAAAAAATGGCCTGAAACTACTTTGGATAACGCCGCTTCGTGCCTTAGCAAAAGATATTGGCAGAGCAATGGAGCAGGTAATAGAAGAGTTAGGAATGCAATGGAAAGTGGGCATACGTAGCGGCGATACAAGTATTTCAGAAAGATTAAAACAAAAGCGGCAAATGCCGGAAGTGCTGATCATTACACCGGAAAGCCTTCATTTGCTTCTTGCACAAAAAGGTTATCCTGTAGTTTTTAAAAGCTTAAGAATAATTGCCGTAGATGAATGGCACGAATTAATAGGAAGCAAAAGAGGTGTACAGGTAGAATTGGCAATCAGTAGGATAGTAAGCCCCCACCTAACCTCGCCCAACGGGGGAGGAACCAGCACACAGTCCTTGCTTAAGCAGGATGCTGACGTCAATAGCAATTCTTCAATAAGCGGGGGTAGTGAGTGGGACTCTTCCCCCGTTGGGGGAAGGCGGAAGGGGGCCTTAATCTGGGGCATCAGTGCAACAATTGGAAATTTAGAACAGGCAAAAGATGTTTTACTAGCTCCTCTTTCGATGGGAAGAGATGTTGGCGAGGAAGTGGGTGAAATCGTTCGCGCCAGAATCAACAAAAAAATTACTATTCAATCTATTATACCGGATGAGATAGAAAAATTTCCATGGGCAGGTCATTTGGGAATTAAGCTTGCAGAAAAAGTTATTCCCATCATTCTACAAAGCAAGACCACGCTCATCTTTATCAATACTCGAGGTATGAGTGAAATGTGGTATCAGAAACTGCTGGCTATTGCACCCGAACTGGCAGGTGCTATTGCATTGCATCACGGCAGCATTGAAAATGATCTGCGTTCATGGGTGGAAGATGCTCTGCACGACGGGAAATTGAAAGCAGTGGTATGCACCGCGAGTTTAGATTTGGGAGTAGACTTTCGTCCGGTGGAAACTGTAATACAGGTAGGTTCGCCAAAAGGGGTTGCACGGTTTTTACAACGTGCAGGTCGTAGCGGTCATAGCCCGGATGCAGTAAGTAAAATCTATTTTTTACCTACACATTCTTTGGAGCTGTTAGAAGCAGCAGCACTGAAATCTGCAGAAAAAAAATTAATTATAGAAAGCAGGGAGCCGATGCTGCTTTGTTATGATGTACTGATTCAGTACTTGTGTACACTCGCTATTTCGGAAGGATTTACTTCTGAAGAGCTTTATCAGGAAGTATCCGCAACCTATTGCTACAAGGAGCTAAGCAAAGAAGAATGGCAAAAGATGCTACACTTTATTACCTCCGGTGGAAATGCCCTACAGCAATACGATGAGTACAAAAAAGTAAATGTGGTAAATGGAGTTTATAAAATAGACAGCCGGAGAATTGCCATGCGACATCGTTTACACATTGGTACTATAGTAAGCGATCCAATGTTAAAAGTAAAATTTATAACAGGAGGTTACATAGGCATCATTGAAGAATGGTTTATCTCGCGTTTGCAACCAGGTGACACATTTACGTTAGCAGGACGCCAGTTAGAGTTGGTAACAATTAAAGAAATGACAGTGATCGCTAAAAAATCAAATGTAAAAAAATCAATTGTACCAAGTTGGATGGGTGGCAGGTTACCACTTTCCGCGAGTTTAGGAAAGGTATTGAGGGAGAAACTAAATGAGGCGGCACTTCTTGTTAAACGTGAGACCTTAGATGTTGAAGTTGACACAGAAATTACAACTCTCCAACCTCTATTTGATCTGCAGCAAAAATTATCGTACATCCCTAAAGTTAATGAGCTATTGATTGAGCATATTGAAACCAAAGATGGATATCATCTTTTTGTATATCCTTTTGAAGGAAGATTAGTGCACGAAGCAATAGCCGCTGTGCTGGCTTATCGCTTAAGTAAGATAACACCCATTACATTTTCAATTGCAATGAATGATTATGGTTTTGAATTGTTGAGCGATCAACCTATCCCTTTAGATGATAGTAATGTTTACGAGTTATTCAGCCACGAAGGGCTGATTCAAGATATTCAACGCAGTGTAAATGCAACAGAAATGGCAAAAAGAAAATTTCGTGACATTGCAGTGATTGGGGGTCTTATCTTCCAGGGGTATCCGGGAGAACACAAAAAAGCAAGACACCTGCAATCTTCTGCAGGTTTATTGTTTAATGTTTTCAATGAATATGATCCTGGCAATGTTTTATTGCGGCAAGCTTACCAGGAAGTTTTTGATCAGCAAATGGAAGAAGTACGTTTGAGGGAAATGCTGGAACGCATCCAGACGTCTAAAATTGTAATTACTTACCCAAAGCAATTAACACCTTTTTGTTTTCCTATTAAAGTAGACAGTCTCAGAGAAAATCTTACTTCTGAAAAATTAGAAGACAGGGTGAGGCGTATGCAGCATCAATTAGAAAAATTATAAAGCAATGCATTCGTCCACTGCCTCCTGTACAACTAACCATTTGTATCCGCAACAGGCGCACATACGTGGATCATCATAAAAACGGTAGTGGTGAACGAATATAGGAAAACAATAAATATTGCCCTTCATGGCTATAAGACAGAATACATGTATTGAATGCTGCATGTTTATATGTAATGCACCCTTGAAACATTACCTCCATTAAATTTGCAACTATGCAACCACCTCTGCTTTATAAAATAAAAGATCAGAATTTTTGGCTATCCGCAACGCGATCTTTATTTTGGGAAGAACAAAAAGCACTGATTTTATCGGATTTACATTTAGGCAAAACAGGCCACTTTCGAAAAGCAGGCATTGCCGTTCCGCAAAATGTTTTAAAAAATGACATGCAGCGATTTATTGAAGTGGTACAGCATTTTCAGCCTGAAAAACTGATCATTGTAGGCGATCTTTTTCACAGCGATGCCAATAAAGAACTGGAGTTATTTTCAAAATGGCGCAATGATCTCAAAGATGTTCAGTTTTATCTTGTGAAAGGGAACCACGATATTTTACAAAAGAAGTGGTATGCTGATACATGTATCCATGTAACGGAACAACTACATATTAATTCCTTCGTTTTTTGCCACGATGTAGCATGCTTGTCCAATAACGCACAACCTTTTATTGTACCGAAGAAAAACGCATCCATGAAAAATATGCAAAGCCACCAGCTTGCATACAATGTATTTCGGAACACAGGTTACTATACTTCAGAAACAACTACCTTAAAGCTTAAAGAAGAGTTTAAAGAAAAGTATGTTTTCTCAGGTCATTTTCATCCTGGAGTTGTGCTGAATGGTTCAGGGAAGCAATCATTGCGTTTCCCCTGTTTTTATTTTTTCAAAACCCACTGCATACTTCCTGCCTTTGGGAAATTTACAGGTTTGGCTATCATTGAACCGCGCAGGCAGGATGCTGTTTTTGCAATTGTTGAAAATAATGTTATCCGGTTGAAATGATTTTAATAACCTTCCCAGGTCAATTCATCCGCTTCTTCAATACGCTCACTTGTTGCTGCAGGTTGTTTACCACATTTGCCAGTTGATTTACATCCCACCGTTGTTGTGTGTTAGCTTTGGAGATTATCATTTGCGCCTGCCATATTTCAATAACATCATCGGCATTTATAGTATAAGGCTGATAAGCAGGATTATCGCTTACTAAAGTCAATTTATTTTTTTGCCGGTTATTCTTCATTATCCGCTTATAAACAATCCCATCGGTTTTAGAAACAACAACATATGTATTACTGCTTTTTACATCCTCAACACTCTCTACTTTCTCACCTACTATTACAGAACCTGTTGGTGTAGGCATCATTGAGTCACCTACAATTTCGAAAGCTCTGTAATCTCCTCCCGGTAACATGGGCAATGTAAATGTATTTAGTTCGTCAATAAACTCCGGATCAGCAAACCCTGCTAAATACCCCGCTGCAGCTTTCACGGGCACAAACGGTATATCAGCCCTGCCACTCGCCAGCTTTTGTGCACGGCGTTTTGCTAAATAACTGCCCCGGTTTTCGCTAACATCTTTACGTAAAAGCTCATCAAGTGATAGCTTAAACATATCTGCCACTACCTCCAGCACTTCAATTCTCGGGTCTGCTCTTTCCTCTTCGTAAGCCCCTAATAAAGATCTTTTGATTCGCAGCTTTTGTGCAAATTCTTCCTGCGTCCAACCACGAAGTTTTCTTAAATATTTTAAATTTTTATTGGCTATGGACATACACTAACTTATTTAGCTGCAAAATACTAATTTATTTAGATATGCAACGTTCAATTTTGGTAGGGGATAAAAAAAGCAACATATTTGTTGTCTATCATGGCAAGTGGACGAAAAAAACCTGTTATTCTCGTTACAAATGATGATGGCATTACAGCACCGGGTATTCAAAACCTTGTAGAAGCGGTAAAAGATTTGGGTAAAATTGTTGTAGTAGCTCCTGACAAACCACAATCCGGAATGGGACATGCCATTACCATAGGTGTGCCGTTACGTTTGCACAAGGTCCATTTTTTTGGGGATATAGAAGCTTACCAATGCACTGGTACACCGGTTGACTGTGTAAAGCTTGCCGTTGATAAAGTATTGCATCACAAGCCCGACCTATGTATTAGCGGCATTAATCATGGTGCTAATCACAGTATCAATGTTATTTATTCAGGAACAATGTCTGCCGCAGTAGAGGCAGCAATAGAAAGCATTCCCTCTATTGGTTTTTCTTTATTGGATTACAGTTTAGAGGCGGACTTTTCTGCTGCAAGAGAGTACGCAAAAATAATTGTAAAACAAATGCTGGAAAGCTTGCCGGAAAAACATGTGGTATTAAATGTAAACATCCCCATTGCAACAAAAGAGCAAATAAAGGGAATAAAGATTTGTCGTCAGGCTTACGCTAAGTATGAAGAAGATTTTATAGAACGTACAGATCCTCATGGCCGGCGTTATTACTGGCTTACAGGTGAGTTTGTTAACTTCGATAAGGGCACAGACACAGATGTGTGGGCATTAGCAAATAATTATGTAAGCATAGTGCCTGTACAGTTTGATATGACGCATTACGCCCTGAAAGAAAAACTTGAAAAAACCTGGAATTTTGATATTTAAAAAAGATAGCCTCACTTTAGGAATTATAATCGGATTGATAGCCCCTCTGTTGGGCCTGGTAATTTTATACTTCATCAATTTTCCTTCTGTGCCCTTCGTGGAATTTTTGGATTTTTTTCTTAACAACAACCGATTAATTACTTCATTAGGATCGCTTTGTTTACTTGCTAACGTTGTATTTTTCACCATTTACCTCAACACAAATCGCGATGTAACAGCAAAGGGTATTTTTTTGGTTACACTAGTTTATGGTGTGGCCATTCTTTTGATTAAAATTCTAAATTAGATTTTTTCTAAATTTCGAACCAAGTCATTTAACTTCTGATGCTGCTCAGGGTTAAGCATTATTGACTGTGTTTTAGTTTTTAATCCTACTATGCATACTGCTCACACACTTATTATCTTTATTAGCTACTTAGAAGTTAATTATGAAATATTACATAATAGCAGGGGAAGCATCTGGTGATTTACACGGTGGTAATCTGATCACAGAATTAAAAAAGCTGGACGCCAATGTACAAGTCCATTGCTGGGGCGGCAACCAGATGGAATCTGCCGGGGCAACACTTGTAAAACACTATAAGGACCTTGCTTTTATGGGGTTCGCTGAAGTGGTAAAAAACTTGCCTGCGATATTAAAAAACATTAAATTCTGCAAACAAGATATTTCACATTTTCAACCGGATGTGTTAGTATTAATTGACTATCCGGGGTTTAATTTACGGATTGCAAGATGGGCTAAAGAAAACGGCTTCAAAGTAATCTATTATATTTCTCCACAAGTATGGGCATGGAAAGAAAGCAGGGTAAAGCTGATAAAGAAAGTAGTAGATAAAATGCTGGTGATCCTTCCTTTTGAAAAAAAGTTTTATGATAAATGGGACTATAAAGTAGAATATATAGGACATCCACTGGTGCAGGTAATAAATAAATTCTTAAAACAACAAACAGCCAAATTGCAAAGAGAAAAACCTGTTGTTGCTTTATTACCCGGAAGCAGAAAACAGGAAATAGCTGCGAAGCTTCCGATAATGCTTCAGGCATCGAAAAATTTTAGCAATTACCAGTTTGTACTTGCCCGGGCCGCATCAATTGATGATGAGTTTTACCAGCACTATCTAAAGGAGTATCCCAAAATAACTTCTGCAAAGAATGAAACTTACAAATTACTTTCTTCTGCTACTGCAGCTCTGGTCACTTCAGGCACAGCAACATTAGAAGCTGCGTTATTTAATGTTCCACAGGTGGTTTGTTACAAAGGTTCGTACATATCATACCATATTGCAAAAAGACTGGTAAAGATCAAATACATATCTCTTGTTAATTTAATAATGGATAAACCTGTTGTAAAAGAATTAATCCAGCACGAGTTTACGGTGGATAATGTAGTGAAAGAATTAGAAGCGATTCTGCACAATAAAGGCAGAATTCAACAAATGAAAGCAGATTACCATATCTTGAAAATGTTGTTGCAGCAAAAGGGAAATGCATCGCAAAAAGCAGCAGAAATAATTATACTCTTTTTACAACCTACTTCTTTACAAACAACTTAATTGCGAGAATTATCAGTGCCAAAATAAAGAGAAGAATGCTGAGCCTGTTAATTCCATGCATATATTTTACAAATGTTGTTTTGGGTCTGTTGGGGTCAGGTTTCCGCAGATACAGGTATTCAGCGATTTGTTTGAGAACACTCATTGAAACTGATGCTTAGAAATTGAAATTAAAGTTACTATTTCTGGAAATGAATTTACAAGGCTAATATAGCAGATGAACCAAAGCTTGTCAAGGGAAAAACTTAAGGCAGCTTTTAGAGAACTAAGTACCTGAAGCATATAAAACAACAACGGGTCTCTTTGGAAGACCCGTTGTAACCAGAAGGAAAATATAATCTTTATAATTACCGGATAGTGCGGCATGTGCGCATGTTTTTACGGCAATTCCACATATCTACAATACCAAATTTTTTATGGCTTATTGATGATTGTTTACTTATTACATCATCAGCAAGTGTTTCATCTACTTGTTTCATCAGTTTTCTTAATTCTTTCCTTTCTATTTTTACAATAGAGGGCATAACATTAGTCTTCATAATCTTCTATTTAAATTTTAAAAAATGGAAGTCAAATTTTAAAAAATGGAAGTCAATAGCTTAAGCTGGTACCAGCTCAGATCGACAAAATCCCTACGGATTTATCAATGGAGGATGATCATTCTCGAATTGAGCGGCAAAAGTAATACTTTATTTCCATGTAGCAAAAGAGAAATTCAAAATCTTTAATTTTTTAACAACTAACGGGTATAAACATACGTGCGATACGATACTAATACTTTCTTTTCTGAGCAAAAAGCCATGGTAGTAAATCTTTTTCAGCAAATGCGGGGTCCCAGCTATTGTGATTGGCATCAGGATAAAAAGTATAACGAACAGAAGCCTTTTTCTTTTTTAATGCGTCAACCATCACCTGAGAATAAACGGGAGGGACTACATCATCTTTTGCTCCATGAAATACCCACCACCCGGTGTTTTTTAACTTCCTGGCTGTTGCAGGGTGAGCTCCACCACATATTGGAAACGCTGCAGCAAATAAACGTGGATTACGTCTAACAATTTCAAAGGTTCCCATACCACCCATTGAAAGGCCACCAACATAAATCTGATCTTTTTGCACAGAATAATCAGCAATAATCTTTTCCAATAATTGCTGAACTAATACCATTGCAATAGTAGGTTCGCCCCTCTCTTGAAATATAAACTTATGGCTGGCGCTTACATTTCTATTGATTTTAACATTGCTCCAATAGCTGTCTTCACCACACTGTGGAAATACAACAATTGCAGGGTAACTTTTTCTTACCTCTTCACGCAGGAATAATTTTGCTCCATGTACCAACTGCTTTTCATTATCATTTCCACGTTCACCTGCACCATGAAGAAATAATATGAGTGAATATTTTTTAGATGAGTTGTAATTATCCGGTAATAACAAACGGTAGGGCATCGTGTCACTACCATTTACATACAAGTGCTTTTCATATAACGTCAATTCCTGCCCATAAAAGCTTTTAGCTATCATCAATAAAAAAATAAATAGAAACAATTTATGCTTCATCAACTTATAGTTTGAAAAAGTCTATCTGATTAATCTAAAATTTGCCTCTTTTACATCAGCGCTACTTGTTCCTATAAATATTTTGAAATCTCCTGGTTCTGCTACCCACTTTAGATTACTGTTATAAAATTTAAGGTCTTCTATGTCAATAGTAAACGTCACGGTCCGTAATTCTCCTTTACGTAAAAAAACTTTTTGAAAATCTTTTAGTTCTTTTACTGGCCTTGTTACAGAACCCACCATATCCCGTATGTATAATTGAACTACTTCCTCACCGTCATAATTTCCTGTATTGGTAACAGTAACAATTGCTGTAATCTTATCTGCTTGCTGCATTGAATTTTTGTTTAACCGGATTGTATCATATCGGAATGTGGTATAGCTTAGCCCATAACCAAATGGGTACAATGGACGATTGGAAACATCCAGATAATTAGACCGAAACTTTTGTGTTTCGCCTTCCGGTTGAGGACGGCCAGTTGTTTTATAATTATAGTAAATAGGTATCTGGCCTACATTCCTTGGAAAGGTCATTGTTAATTTACCTGAAGGGTTATAATTCCCAAACAAAACATCAGCAATGGCATTTCCTGCTTCATGCCCCTGGAACCAGGCGTATAAAATTGAAGTTGCTATTTCATTTTCCCACGTTAATGTCAAAGGTCTTCCGCTCATTATAACCACCACCAACGGCTTACCGGTTTTGGCTAATGCCGCTAATAATTTCTTTTGACTTTCAGGCAAACTGATGTCTGACCTGCTTGCTGCTTCTCCGCTCATTTCAGAAGCTTCTCCCACTATTGCAACTACTACATCCGATCTGTTAGCTGTTGTAACCGCCTGGTTGAGCAATTGATCTGATGGCAGAGAATCAACGTCTGCCCTTACACCAAATACGTTAGCCCTTTTAGCAAGTGATGTATCATCAGTAAGGTTTGCTCCCTTTGCATATAATATAGTTGTACCTGCACCTGCAACAGATCGCATGCCTTCTAAAACTGGAACAGAAAGCTGCGCATCGCCACTTACGGCCCATGTGCCAAGCATATTGCTTTTGTTGTTAGCCAGCGGGCCAATCAGTGCAATGGTACCACCTTTTTTTAGGGGCAATGTCTGGTTGTTATTTTTCAGCAAAACTGATGAACGGGTTCCAAACTCTCTTGCTGCTGCTCTTTTATCTCCGCTCAATACTTCTTTTGCAGCCCTTGTAGCATTTGTATAACGGTAGGGATCATCAAATAATCCCAATTTATACTTTGCTTCCAAAATTCTTCTGCAGGCATCATCTATTTGCTTCTGGGTTACTTTTCCTTCCCGAAAAGATTTTTTAAGCGTAGTTAAAAAACCCTCGCCCACCATATCCATATCAACCCCTGCATTTAATGCTAAAGCTGAAACAGTTTGTAAATCTCCCATACCATGATCCATCATTTCATTAACGGAAGTATAATCTGTAACCACAAATCCTTTAAAGCCCCACTGCCTGCGTAAAAGATCTGTCAATAGCCATTTATTTCCAGTAGCAGGGATGCCATCAATTTCATTAAAAGAAGTCATAACACTGGCCACGCCAGCATCAACGGCTGCTTTATAAGGGGGTAAATATGTTTGATACATTGCAAGGCGGCTCATATCAACTGTATTATAATCCCTTCCTCCTTCGGCAGCGCCATACAAAGCAAAATGCTTTACACAAGCCAGCATTGTAGTATCAGCAGCCAGGTTATTACCCTGGTATCCTTTTACCATTGCCGTTGCTATCTGCGAACCAAGGTAAGGATCCTCACCAGCGCCTTCTGCCACCCTGCCCCATCGCGGATCACGTGCTATATCTACCATCGGTGAAAAAGTCCAGCACAATCCATCCGCAGTAGATTCATTAGCAGCAATACGGGCAGCACGTTCTATCATTTTCATATCCCAACTACATGCTAAACCCAGAGGAATTGGGAATGTGGTTTTATATCCATGAATAACATCGGACCCAAATAGTAAAGGAATTTTTAACCTGCTACCATTGACCGCCAGATCCTGGGCCTGTCGTATTTTATCTACACCAATCACTCCAAACAAACCACCTACATTGCCTGCTTTAATTTTTACCTCTACATCCGAGCTTACTACGGCACCTGTTGCAACCCCTCCACCAGGAGTTAATAAATTCAGCTGACCAATTTTTTCATCCGATGTCATACGCTTCATCAGGTTTGAAACGTACGTATTCATTTTTGCATTGGCAGATGTTGCCTGGTGCTGTGCAGCAACAGTAAGAGTCAAAAAACAAAGTGCGAGGGTTGTAATATTCTTAAGCATGTTCATTCAATTAATACTTGAAAATTTTATCTCTCCTGGTTGATCTGTAACTTTTAATTTTCTTTAATCAACTTTAATCACTTTTGATCTTTCAGAAATTCCATTTTCATTAATGGATTCAATTGTGTAATAATAAGTTTTTTCACTGTCCATGGCCTTCATCCAGTATTCATTGTTGGAATGTACCATGATGCACGTGTATAATTTATCAGGATGTGTACCGTAATAAATATTATAAGCAAAAGCATTGTCAACCGGTTTCCATTTAATGAAAGCACTCCGTTTATCTTTTTCTGTACGCAGAACGATAAAGCCTTTCACTACATCGGGGTTTTTACCATTACCATGTCCAAATACACGAAGACCGCTGATGGCAAATTTTCCTGTAGGCATATGAATATTTTCCAGTCTGATAAATCTTGTTTGTACTGGATTTTCCAGTTCTACGTAGTCATGCGGAACATCCTTTTTATTACGGCTTTTATCAACCAACAACTTCCATTGTTTTCCATCAGTGGAATGATAAATTTTATATTGATGATACTGGTCGTTGTATTTACCAAGGCGGTTGCTTTCTACATCCTGATCAGCATAATTGATTTGTATGGCATTTACTCTGGATACATTTCCCAGATCACTTTGTATCCATTCTCCAGGATTACCCGTAGCAGCACTCCAGTAAGTTTTTGTTAATTCATCCACAGCACCATTGGGCAGATAGCCACCCAATGTGGATGAAACCTGAACGGGTTTATTATAGTTTAGCAACATCCAACCGGTGAAAAAGGCAGCCCCCATCCGAGTTTCCCCCACGGGGGAAGCCACCTGTGCACTAACCTCGCCGGTCGCAGATTTACTATTTATTTCAGTTTTTCCGACAAGTCGAGTTGGTGTGTTGGGTTCTCCCCCGATGGGGGAGTTAGAGGGGACCGTGAGATAATGAGGGTAATCGCCAAAGCTTGTGTTACACCACATTTTTCCGTCTTTGTCAAAACCTGTAGGCCACATAGCTATTCTTCGCTCAAATGTATTTTTTACCGATACTACCGTTGTAGCAATATGCCACCAGTTTCTATTATTGTCCTCGAAGGTAGCGCCATGACCTGCACCTCTTACATAACCACCCAACTTCATGCTCAAAGGGTCAGATTCCGGTGTAAAAGGACCTAACGGACCATCACCAACTAAAAGGCCATCCGCATAGCCACTGAATTCAGTACCCGGTGCACCATACTGCAGATAATATTTGCCATTGTATTTCGTGAGGTGTGAACCTTCGATAAATGGATCGAGAAAAGTATTGTCCATATGTTCGCCAAACCGTTGCCAGCCGTACCGCCAGTGTTCCAGCGTATACATTTCTTTGCGTGTGCCAATGGGGTGCATGGTTTTTCTATTTAATTCTATGCCATACATAGGCCAGCGATTACTGCTTCCATTATACATATAAAGTTTGCCATTATCATCTGTAAAGAAGGAAGGATCCCAGCCGCCAATTTCAAAAGAATCCACAATCGGCTTCCATTCGTTTCCTTTAGGATTTGTGCTCATCCAGATGGAAAAGTTATTTGTATAGGTAGACCCAAAAACAATCATGGTATCCCCAATAATTCCTATACCAGGTGCACAAAGTTCATCATAAGTGCCGGTATTCCATGGGCGTAAAAACTTGCGTGAAACATAATTCCAGTTCAGCAAATCACTGCTCCACCAATAACCCCATTGATTTGTACTGAATAAATAAAAATCACCTTTGTAATTAACAACTACCGGATCAGCAGTTGCCCTGTGGCGTCCCCAATCAGCAAATCCAGGAATAGGAGTATAACCATAATCTATATTGATGGGATTGCAGTAAGTGCGTTGTTTATTGTCCTGGCTAAAGGAAAATAAGCTGGCAAATGAAAATAAAAATAGAAGAAGATTTTTTTTATTAGATGTGCTATATAT
>JBHENB010000036.1:431-22227 GCA_046262255.1 Chitinophagaceae bacterium | reverse complement strand
GGGTAAGGCGGCCCCCTGTCCCCCAAAGGGGGAACTTAAATTGTGACAAACTTTTTGTTTACGGAATATATTTTTAATTGTTATTTTATCGTTGTGTTACCAGCTAAGAATTACTATGGAGTTTAAGTTGCGTCGCACTCTTGTACTTTATCAATTCTATTCAACAACTATACGCCTCAGTTTAAGATGAGATAACAACTTCGAATTAAGTTATGTCAGATATTGAAAATACAGATGGATCTAAGTCCCCCATTGGGGGACAGGGGGCCGATGCGTCTATGTCCCCCCACCGTGGGACAGGGGGCCTTGCTCTCCATATCCAATCTCTCATCTTCGCAAGTGATAAACCATTGTCTGTAGCTGAAATAACCGAACTGATCAATAGTGCCTTTGGGTTTATGGATAATAAAATTGAGGAAGATAAAGTGGAACAGGCGCTGAGTGAGATTGTTAAGAAATATAATTCTAAAATTTTTCCTTTTGAAGTGAAGCAAAGTGGTGGCGGCTGGCAGTTCCTTACCAAAAAAGAATTTCATAAAACGGTTGCTCAATTAAATGGCGAAAAATTTTTAAAGCGTTTGTCTTCTGCAGCCCTGGAAACGTTAGCCATCATTGCTTATAAACAGCCAGTTACCAAAGGCGAAATAGAAATCATTCGCGGCGTCAACAGCGATTACACCGTACAAAAGTTGCTGGAAAAAGACCTTATTTTTATCACCGGCAGAAATGAACAAATGCCGGGGCAGCCCCTGGTATATTCTACTTCAAAAAACTTCATGGACTATTTTGGTATCAATTCTCCGGAAGATCTGCCCAAAATAAGAGAAGTACTGGTTGAGCAAATTGTAGAACCAACTGTTATTCATCATACAGAATTTGAAGAAAAATCAACGTTAGTGGTTTCCGATGAAGGTGAATTGATGAATGAGAATGACGGTCACGGAAAACCTGACACAGAGGAATCTACAGATGATAATGAATGACAGTAAAAAGGTTATACAGAAAACAGATGCCGGCAAATAGAATTTTCACGATTTCTTCACTAATCAACTAATCAAGAAAATCCTGGTTCTCACATTATCTTCGCAGGCATGTCTTCGTCACTATCGCATCAGGAATTAACAGGGATAGCCAACCGGTTTGGCACGCCTCTTTATGTGTATCATGCAGAAAAGATTAAAGAACAATTTGAAGCATTAGAAAAAGCTTTCAAAGACTGCAATGCACGTTTTTTTTATGCCTGCAAAGCGCTTACCAACATAAATATTTTAAAATACTTACAGCAGTTAGGTGCCGGGTTAGATTGTGTAAGTATCAATGAAGTAAGGTTAGGGCTAAAAGCAGGATTTACTCCTGAAAATGTTTTATTTACTCCTAATTGCGTGGACCTTGCGGAAATAGAAGAAGGTAAAAATTTAGGAGTTAATATTAACATTGATAACATCTCTATTTTAGAGCAATTCGGTAATAAGTTCGGTAGTAGTTACCCGATCTGCATCCGTTTTAATCCGCACATTATGGGAGGCGGTCATTACAAAATGAGCACAGGGCACATTGATAGCAAATTTGGTATTAGTGTGCACCAAATGCGGCATATAGAACGTATTGTAAAAACAACAGGCTTAAAGGTTACCGGTATTCATATGCATACCGGTAGTGACATCAAAGATGTAAATGTTTTTTTGCAGGGGCTGGAAGTAATGTTTGAGCTGGCAACACATTTTCCCGATCTTGTTTTTGTTGATTTAGGCAGCGGTTTTAAAGTGCCTTATCACGAAGAAGATGTGCATACTGATGTTTTTGACCTTGGAGAAAAAGTATCTGAAGTCTTTAAAAAATATGCAGATGAAACGGGTAAACATTTACAGGTGTGGTTTGAACCCGGAAAGTTTATAGTTAGCGAGGCAGGATATTTTATAGTAAAGTGTAATGTGGTAAAACAAACAACTGCAACGGTTTTTGCGGGAGTGAACAGTGGCTTTAATCATCTTATCCGCCCAATGATGTATGAAGCTTATCACCGCATAGAAAACATAAGTAATTCTAACGGCAGTACACGCATCTACACTGTAGTTGGTAATATTTGTGAGACAGACACTTTTGCATGGGATAGAAAATTAAGTGAAGTGAGAGAAGGAGATTATTTAGTTTTCTACAATGCCGGTGCCTATGGTTTTGAAATGTCTTCTAACTTCAATTCCCGGCTAAAACCTGCAGAAGTTTTGGTGAAAGATGGTGAAGCATTGCTGATCCGGAAGCCAGATACTTTTGATGATCTTTTAAGAAACCAGGTGGAAGTATTATGAACTTCAAAGTTCCTCTCTTTTGGAGAGGGATTTAGGGTGACGTCGGATGAAGAAATAAAAAATCCCGCCGTATGCAGCGGGATAAGAATATTAAAGAAATTAATTCAGAAGCCCTTTACCATTACAGTCTTTGTCATTTTATTGCTCATTGGCATAGATTGTCCCATCACTTCAACCGTGCCTTGCGAATCAGTTGTAGCAGTGCTTTGTTTTAGCAACCCAGTTTTTTTATCAAGTGTCACTTTTCCGGTTGTTTTATCTTTTGAGGTCATAGTGATCTCCATTCCCTGAGCTTCCTGTTTTCTTTCAGAAGTTTTTTCTTCCGTAAAATTTAACAGAATTTCATTATCTGTAATATCGGTTAGGGTGTACGTGATCTTACCCTTTTCATCCTTATCTTTTGTTAATGAATCTGTCCAGCTTTCACCTTTTGCAATTTCTCTGTTGGGTAGAATAGAAAGGTCCGTTACATCCCCTGTTTTTGGCATTTCCATACCTGCAGCAAATTGAGACATCATATTACCCATCATATCTTTTTCCTCTTCCTTGGTTGCGGGTTTATTTGGGTTGTCATCATCGGATTTAACAGCAGTAATTTTTCCGCTGTTGTCCACAGTCATGGTATATTTATTTTTGATGCTTTTCTCAAACGTTTTTCCCATGTCACCCTTCATGTCACTTTCCTTTTCAGAATCAAAAGACTGGCTCTGACCCATGCCGTCAAAATTAAATTGCATTCTTTTTACTTTATGTTCTATCACCGCGCCTGCAGGTGTAACATCTTCCACATCAAACATGCGGGTTACAGTGGCATTTATATTAAATTCCATTGATTGGCCCATCATCTCCTGCGTCATAACACTTTTTACATCTGTAACCATTTCCAGCTTCTGACCTTTAGGAAAAGTGAGCTTGTTGCTGATTTTCTGTGAGTAAGAAGTAATGCTGATGGCCGCTACTGCCATTAATAATAAATGTTTCATTAGTTTAATACATTATTTTTTGTCAAAGATGATAGAATTATTTGATAGCATAGATGAATAATAGGTTAAATGGGTTGTGTAGTACATAAATTTAGCTTTGGTAGTTTGCTCTTCATTTACAATAAAGTTATTTGGGAAATTTAATGACTGTGATCTTTCCCCCCTAACTTCTTAATACCTTTCCCAACAATTTACATATATGAAGATTTCATTTCATGGTGCTGCACGAACAGTTACCGGTTCCAAACATTTGCTGACTCTCAGCAATGGGAAAAAGATATTGCTGGATTGCGGCATGTTCCAGGGAATGGGCAAAGAGTCCGACGTATTAAACAGGAATTTTGGTTTTGATGCTGCAACAATAGATGTTCTGATATTATCACATGCACATATTGATCATAGCGGGTTAATACCTAAGCTTGTGAAAGATGGTTTTAAAGGGAAAATAATTTGCACTCCTGCAACTAAAGAATTAACAAGAATATTACTGGAAGATTCTGCAGAGATCCAGGAAAATGAAATTAAATATGTAAATAAAAAGCGGAGGGCACAAGGCGAAAGTTTACTGGAGCCCTTATACCGCAAACAGGATGCTGCAAATTCTTTTAATTTTTTTGAAGAGCAGGAGTATGATAAATGGTTTGTAGTTATGGAAGATGTGGAAGCAATGTTCACCGATGCAGGGCATATTATTGGCAGTGCATGTGTACACGTTCGTGTTGCGGAAAATGGCAGGCAACAACAACTAACATTTAGTGGTGATGTGGGGCAGTACAGAGATGTTATTTTAAAATCGCCTTCTGTATTTCCTCAATCCGATTTTATCATCATGGAATCAACCTACGGCAACAGCTTGCATGAAAGTGTAACTACATCCGTAGATATGTTGTTGCAGTGGATAGAAAAAACCTGTTTGCAGAAAAAGGGAAAACTTATCATGCCTGCTTTTAGCCTGGGGCGAACACAGGAAATTTTATATGCATTAAACCATTTAGATTTAGAAAACAGGTTGCCTAAGCTGGATTACTTTTTAGATAGTCCCTTAAGTATAACAGTTACAGGGATTGTAAAAAGGTATCCGCAATATTTTAATGAAACAATACAAAAGGTATTACTCTCTGATGAAGATCCGTTCCAATTCGCAGGTCTCAAACTCATTCAAAGTGTAGAAGAATCCAAGCTACTCAATTACAGCAACGAACCTTGTGTAATAATTTCTGCAAGTGGCATGGCAGAAGCGGGCCGCGTTAAGCACCACATCAGCAATAACATTGAAAACTCACGTAATTCCATCTTAATTACCGGCTATTGCGAACCAAACTCGTTGGGAGGCAGGTTACTTGCCGGCAATGAGGAAGTAACCATTTTTGGTGTTCGTCACCAGGTACATACGGAAGTGGGTGTGATTAAAAGCATGAGTGCCCATGGGGATTATGAAGATATGTGCCAATGGCTGGCTTGTCAGGATGCGCAGCAAGTGAAAAAATTATTTTTAGTACATGGAGAATATGATGTACAGCAGGATTTTAAAAGCAGGTTGATAAAAAAAGGCTTCAAATATGTAGAAATTCCTGAACGGCACTCAGAGACAGAACTCGGTTAGTTTTTGAGCTGCTTCCCTTTAGCGGCATTGCTGCCTTTATGTAGTTTTTACTCTCTTTTCAGCTTTTTAAGTATGCTTTTTGCAGTAAAAGTTTAAAAGAAAAACTATGAAATATTTAAAATCATTGGTGATAGCTTTAATATCTACTTTAATAATGGCGGGTTGTGCCAGTGTGGCCCATGTTGAAAGAGACAATACAGTAAACTTCAGCAATTACAAAACGTTTGATTGGGTGGAGGCACAGAGGGATTCTACCACACAAAGAATTTCTGACCTTGCAGAGCAAAATATTAAAAATGCAGTAAATGCAGAACTTATAAAAAAAGGCTGGCGGCAGAGTAATAATAATCCCGACGTCTTGTTAACTTATGATGTATCGGTTGAAAATACTGTAAGGGAGCAGAACAATCCTGTGTACACACAACCTTATACAAGATACTATTATAATCCCTACACCCGCCGCTGGAACAGTATTTACTATCCATCACAATTTGCCGGGTACGATCGTCAGAGGTATCAAATTCGTGAAGGAACAATTACCATCAGCATAGTGGATGCAAAAACAGATAAAACCGTTTGGCAGGGGTGGACCACCGAAGCCCTGAACAGCAGAAATTTAACAGGCAAAGAGATTCAGCAATTTGTAAAAAGTATATTTCGCAAATTTAACGTAGCCGGTTAAAAAAGTATTTTAATGGAATATAAGTAGCCTTCCTTTTGGAGGGCTTTTTTGTTAAAAACTTTTGGCAGCCGCAACTCTGAACTATATCTTTGCGCTCCTTTTAAAAGGTTCCAAAGATTTTTTTCGAGCTTAAATAGAGGGCCCGTTCGTCTAAGGGTTAGGACACCACCCTTTCACGGTGGTGATACGAGTTCGAATCTCGTACGGGCTACACGACCTTGCAAAGAATTTTTGCGAGGTTTTTAATTTTTTACACCTTTTAATTTTTTGTCACAGTGATATGAAAATTATCTATTTTTAACCGGAATATTCTCCTGAATTTTAACTTAATACTTTTATCATGGAAGAACGTGCTATTCACATAATTGACTGGCCAAAGGAACAAAAGGCACAGCTCGACCACTCATTTTCCAGTGAAGTTCCAATGCATGTAACAGCGTGGCCTAAAGAAATGTTGAATGTAAATATGAACATGCTGCATAATCAGGGCCGCGATGTCCCTTTGTGTATTAAAATATGCGAACCAATTTGTGCAGAAAGCAATTATAAGGTAAGCCTCAGTTTATTGGGACAACCTTTTATAGAAATTGCTGTACGTGGCATTACGCGGTTATTTGCATGTAATGACAGACCTAATGATCCGAATACGCCAAATGCTCCCGACAATCCAGGCATCAGGCCTCCTGGATAACAGGCTCAATGATTTTTTAATTATTATCAGGATAAAGCTACCGGTATGGCTATAAAAAGCAATTCAACCGGCGGAACCAAAACCCGGGCCCGGAAGAATGTAACAGGAAATATTAAAAAGGGAAAGCAGGGAATAAATAATATGGTAAACAGTGCATCAAAAATTGTTTTCAGGGCGGCTAATATTCTTGAGGAAGAAATTGCACGGGGTATCATTGCTGCTAAACAGATTGAGGGGAGAATGACAGATGTTGATAAACTAAGAGGAGGGAATAATGAAGAATTGCTAACCCGGTTTCGCAAGGATGCCCATGATATTATTGATCTTATCATTGACTTTTCAGCTATTGCCATCAAAAATGTCGGCCATATTTCTTCAAGATTCATGAACATCCGGCAAGAGATGGCAACAGATGGTTTTGGAACTGCTTCGCAAGAAATACAATCACATATTCCTTTAATTCAGGTACCTAAAGAACTGAAGGCAGGCGAATGGTATGATGTGCCAATTACTTTGGAAAACGATGATTCAAATGAAGTAAAATCAGTGCACTTTGAAAATACGATTTTGGTTGATGCGCAAGGCAACCAGGTAACTGCTGAAGCCATCAGTTTTGAACCTAACCCTTTGGTGCTGCAGCCCGGCAGCAGTGATGTTGTCACGCTTAAAATAAAAATTCCAGATTCGGCAAAAGCAGGATCATATACTTGTTTTATTCAGGGAAAAAACATAAGTAACCTGAAAGCTACCTTACTTATTAAAGTAGTGGAGTAAATACCATATTTGCCGAATGCAAACAACCGAAATGCAGGAAAAATTCCTGCTGCAACTAAAAAACTACAGGGAGTTAAGTATAAAGAAACTGATTGAGTTTATTCCTGACCGGGAACCTAAAAAATATTTATACGACCTGATAAGTATTTATCCCAAACGTGCCGGAAAAGGCTTCCGCCCCAGCTTGTGTATTTCCAGTTGTAAGATATTTAATGGTTCCGTTCGTCAATCCATTAATTCAGCAATTGCTTTGGAGTTGTTTCATAATGCCTTTTTAATTCACGATGACGTCGAAGATGAAAGCGAAGACCGTCGAGGCCTTCCTACTATGCATGCCGAATATGGCATTGGTATAGCCATCAACGTAGGGGATGCCATGAATGTATTAAGCCTTAAGCCTCTGATGCAAAATGTTTTTTCTTTGGGCCCACAGTTAAGCTGGAAGATTTTTACTGAAATTGAACACATGGTAATGCAGTCAGTAGAAGGGCAGGCCATGGAGCTTGGCTGGCGAAAAGACAATATCTGCGAATTAAACGATGATGATTACTTACGGATGATCCTGAAAAAAACTTGCTGGTACACCTGTATTCACCCTATCAGAATTGGTGCGCTTATTGGTTCAGGCGGAAGAATTAATCCGGACAGGTTTAACCGGTTTGGCTATTTCCTGGGAGCAGCATTCCAGATTCAGGATGACTTATTGAATCTCATTGGCGAACGGGAAAAATATGGTAAGGAAATAGGTGGCGATGTTTTAGAAGGGAAGCGAACTCTAATGCTAATTCATTTGTGTAATACATGTAACCAGGAAGAAAAACAACGTTTAAAAAAATATCTTTCAAAAGACCGTTCAAAAAGAACCCAAGCGGAAACCAAATGGGTAATGCGGATGATAAATAAATATGATTGTATTGAATATGGAAGAAAGAGTGCGAAAAACCTGGCCGGGGCGGCATTGAAAGAATTTTATACGGCCTTTGGCGAAATACCAGATTCGGAAGACCGGCAATTTATTGAAAACATGATAATGTACATGATTGACAGGGATTATTAATCCTGTTGGCCAACTATTTTTTTATGCATGTCTTTTATTACATGCCCTGAAAGATGGGCCGACGTAGTAAAAATTCCCTTTCCCCATTTTATATAATCCTTGTAATTGGTTAGCATATCACTTGAAATGTGTAATCCGGCCCGGCTTGCATCAAAAAAAAGCCGGGTCAGGTGTGCAGGGCCTTTGGTAAAACTTTTAATGGTTTCAAAAGTTGTAGTATGCAGGGCCTGCAATGCTGTTTTGGAAAGAAACGAAAAAGTAATGGCTTTGTTTGCAGGTACTAACCCAGCCAATATACCGCCGGCAATATCGGCGTAGGTTTTGTCATATTTAGCCCTGTCTACAATTACAGCCAATAATTTTAGCCAAACCTGATTTAACGTCCTGTTCCGGATAAATTGGATAACAGTATTAGCCAGCGCCATGTCGTAACCTACTTCGGATTTTATTTTTTTTGAATATGCAGATAATGAAGTAACATCAAACTTCTCTTGCTTTAAGCAGGAAGTAATGGTTTCTGAGGCCCAGCGGCCACTCAGCATGGCATATTGTATTCCCTCTCCGTTCAACGAATTGATCAATCCCGCAGCATCGCCTATGAGGACCACCCGTTCCGCTACATTTTTCATATCTGGGTTATAAGTAGACAATGGCCAGCCTACTACTTTGTCAGCCAATCTGCCATTTCCGATTTTAGTTCCTAATGAAGTGTCTTTTTCAATCAACTCCAGTAATAAATCTTTTAAATTGGTTTCTTCTTTCGGAAAGTTTTCCAACACCATACCTACTCCTATATTAGCGGTAGTTGAACCTGTCGGAAAAAGCCAATAATAACCGGGAAAACTCTTAGAGGTAAAATAAAGTTCGGCCTGATTTGATATGCAATGAATGTTCTCATAGTAGGCTCTTACAGCTACAATCCGATCTTCCGATTTTGGTTTTTCTCCGGTAACTATCCGTGAAATGGTTGAACTGCTGCCGTCTGCGCCTACAAGTAATTTTGCATAGTATGTTGTTTGTTGTTTTCCTATTTTGCAGATGGCCATTATACCATTAGTAAAAGTTTTAAAATCATTGCATCTGCAGTTTTCAATAAGTATAACGCCTGCTCTTACAGCAGCACGTACAATCCAATTGTCCAGGATCATACGAGGTATCACCCGACCATGGTCGGGCAGGCCTTCCACAACCGGAAGATCTTTTGTGATGCATAGCTTCCCATCTACGAATAAGGCCGCCTGATTGATAGTGTTTGTTTTTGTAAAATCCGTTAAAGCATTAATGCCCATTAGGTTAAGTTCTTTAATTGCAACCGGCCCAACAAAATCACCACAAACTTTATCCCGCGGGAATGACTGATAATCCAATAAAAATACTTTTAATCCGGCACTGGCTAAATGATAGCCACAAGCAGCTCCGGCAGGGCCTGCACCAACAATAAGGACGTCACAATCATACTTGTTTTCAACATGCAATTTCATAAGTCATCCTTTAATATAAACTAACCCTTAAGAGCTCTGAAGGCTAATAGAATAATAATCTTTAAAAATAGGAATTTGCTGTGCTTGTATCATATTTTACTTAATTTCATTTCTATGTTTTCCAGCTTATTTTTTTGAATAATATTGTCTTAAATAATTTTAATGTTTTTTCTATGAAGCCGGCAATTATAAACTCCTTGAAAGACCTTCAACAAAAAATGCCCCGGATAATACAGGAGCATGGAAACAATCAATCATTAACAACTCTTGCGTTAGTAAACCCAATTTATGCTTTAGAAAAGATCGGATACTCCTTTGCAAAAGAAGCCCGGGAGGAAATTGAACTATACGTTCGTTTTGGAAAGGAAAATACAACTTATGTAAAGGAGCTGAAGGCAGTTGTTTTCAAATACACCGGAAAAAAATTCAACCTTGATGAACCATCAGAATTGAAAAAACACATAGCTCCGATTTTATCTCGTTCTCAAAATGAGCCAGGAGACGCAACACAAAAGAAGTACAAGAGCGATGATGCTATTCCTTCCGGGCTTCTGCATGCATTAAGTGAAAAAGTGATTGTTGAAATGGGTGAAGTTAGGGATCCCTTAACTGCATATAAAAATATTCACCCGGCAATAGATGCATTGGTTGAATACCGGAAATTAAATGCAACCAATGCCCCTCTTGCTGATGCTGCCACTGCAGAAAAGATCGTTAAACATCGAGAACGGTTGCCATTAAAAAATATTCGTTTCCGGATGAACCGAAAAAAAAGTCAACTACAATAGTAGCCCACTATTGTTGAATAATTTCTTCCCTGTGATAACTACCTGTTCCAGTGCCCGGATAAAATTTTTTTGAAAGACATAAATTTATCTTATGGCAGATACGCATGGCTTTGAAGTAATTGCCGAAATCTCAGTTGGAGCTTTAAAACAACTTTTGAAAGCGGCCTGGAAATCGGGGGGTGATAATAGTGCAGAAGGGGTGATACCGGAATATATTAATATACCTGGTCCTTCGGTTCCAGCTCCTGTTAACTTTGGGCCTTACCAGGTAAGCAGCGGACATGTGCAAATACCGCAGGAGCAATTGGACCTTGAAATGGATACAGGCTTAAATGGGGTTAAAATAAAGATCGGTACCATTAATCATATTGAGATTGCCAATCCGCCAATTGAATCAGCAAAGCTGTTTGATATTAATGCCGATGTTTTTGTACGCACACCCATACGCGTGGTGGGAGCCAATAATGAAGTGGGTGCAGATTTTACAGCCATGCCTGCTGACGCAGTTACGGTCAACATCACTAGCGGGGACCCAATTGCATCTATCACAAATGCAGCTATTGAAGAATTTGTACATAAAAAATACCAGGAAAATGCCATTCCTCACGTAATAGATCCCATTCCCATCACAGCAGGGCCTTTCAGTATGAAGGCACGTGTTGAGTTTTATGACGATGCAACCAATCCGGCCAAAAAAATTACGGTCTCCAAACCCGATCCTGATCATGTTAAGTTAAGTATTCCAACATACATCAGGTTTTATGATATTACCGGAAGCTTCGCTGGTTTTGAACTGGCCACTCCAATGGCGGTAAATGCGGTTACTGAAATGCTGGCAAACTATACCGAAACCGATGACCGTATTCTGGTACAAACCTCAACGGCCGCAGTTACTTTAAATAATATTACACCGGCTGCAGGAACCGAAGGCGCCAATTACACTTCCAATAAAAGTGCTTTGAATTTTGCGGGGTATAATCTGGATGATCTGCTGACAACCGGTTTTCAAAATGCGGCGGCGACGCAGCTGCACAACTTTGGAGATGTGGATGTTACCATCCCCACCATTAACCAGATTGAGGCTTTTATAGCAGAAAAAGTAAAAGCAGAACTGCTGCGCCGGCAAAAAATTCAGGTATGGAAAGTAGAAGATCCTTCCGGGACTACTACAATTGACAATGTAGAGCCAAAAGCAATTTCCAATGCACTTGCTATATGCATCAATGCAGGGGCCGGCGCCAATGCAAATGCTGTAACCAATTTTATTCCGGCAAGCAGGGATTTCGCCATTGCCACATCGGAACAAAAAGTAAAAGAAGTTTTTAACGAACAGGCAGCACCCCAAATCGGCAGAACACAAACGGTGGAAGGAAAAACCGTTCGGGTTAATTCGTTAAACCTCGACCTGGAAGTTGGCTTATTGAGTGTGAACGGAGAGGTAACCATTGTTGATGCCATAGCAGACAGCATTGATGTAGATGCTGACTTTGACCAGAAAGTATCTCTTTCTTGGAAAGATAATCCTGATGGTACGCAAAAGCTGGAACACAAGCTGGAAGGGGATCCGGATATTGATTTAGGTGCCGCTGCCTGGATACTCGTAGCCTTACTTGGTTTTTTAACGTTCGGCATCATCGGCTTAGTGATCGGCTTGGTAATCGTTGCAGTAGTAGAAAGCATTGCTTCAAAAATAGGCGGTGTAGTCGCCCGAGACGAAGCTGGGAAAGTCACAGGCATTGGTGCATGGCCAGAAAACCTGGATAACATCGGTAATGTAAAAGCACGTTTTGAAAATCCGGTAATCATTGAACCCAGCGGGTTGGTATTTGCCGGCACCATGCTTATTACCAGCCAGCAGGCCCTGACTTCTATTGACATGGCAAGATCTCATGGTCCGTACACAACATCTGGAAATATCCCGGTAAACTTTAATGGAGGCATTGATAAACCAACCTCTATCCCCTTATGGCTGACTGGTGATGGTAAAACCTTTAATACCCGCAGTGCATCGCACCGTTATGGGAGAAGTGGTTTGTATGTAGCACGTGTGCAGATACAGGTGGACGAAACAGGTGGTGCCACAACCAAACATTACACGAGAGTGTTGGTGAAAAATGTAGTGCCAAAAGTCAGCTTTTCAACAACCTCCCTCATAGTAAATGAAGGTGAAGAAATAGAATTAAAAGCTCATTTTACGGATGACAACTGGCTGGATACTCATAAAGCCACATTTGATTTTAATGATAATACAAAACTTCAGGATGGCTTGGTAACAGAAACTAATAAAGAACCACAAGCCCAGGGAGAAGCAACTGCAAAACATGCATGGTGTGATAATGGATCATATAACGTTCGTGTTTCAGTACAGGATAGTGCCGGGGGAGTAGGAGAAGCTACATGTGTAGTAATAGTATTGAATGTTCCACCTAAAATTCTTACCTACAAAAAACTTTGTGTACTCAGAAATCAACCTGTGAGGTTAGAAGCCATTTTTACCGATCCCGGCTGGTGCGACACTCATATAGCTACCTGGAACTGTGGTGACGGTACTGTTAAAATGGCTACCATCTCTGAAAAACATAAATCACCTCAGGGTATAGGCATTGCTTCGGTATCGCACATTTATAAATGTATTGGAAATTATGTAGCAAAGGTAACCGTTATTGATGATGATGGTGGCGAAGCTTCAGCACTTTTGTTGGTAAATGTAATTAGCTTAATGAATGCTCACTTTGAAAACGGCTTCCGGTTTAAAATAAGCAGCCGGGAAAACAGGGCTTTGCAGGATGGAATGGTGGCAAATGAATGGCAGCCTTATGCAGAACCTTTCATTACTATTGATCCGGCATTGAGCAATATTCCACCATTTAAAGCAGTGCATTTTATTCCACAAGAATTTATTTGCCGGGATGGTCAGAGGTCGCAGGGAGTGAGGCTGGAAGGAAGTGGTGTTGCTGGCATCCGCCAAACGTTGTGTGCTAATTGCGGTTGGGAGTATGAATTTACAGTAATGTATCATCTTCCTTCTACCAGCTCCGGTATTGCCCGAATTGGTATCGATCCCACCGGAGGTATTAAAGCTACATCGGAAGAAGTGCTTTGGGTAGAAGCCTTGCCTGTTGACGAATGGGTACACCTGTCGGTTCGGGTAACAGCAGACCGAAATGCCATTACCTGTTTTATTGGTGTGCAACAAACTGCCGGGAAAAGTGAAATCTATGTTGATCATGCTGTTTTGTTTATGATTCAAGCCTGTGATCCGTTGCCCTTGGTGCTGAAGCCGGATAGAAACAAAGACAGGGTGTGCGATACAGATGAATTGGAAACACATGATTTTAAAAGTCTGGATGATTTTATGAGTAAACAGCTGCCATTGGCTTATTCACCCAGAGGCTCTTATGCAGCAACAGGCAAAGGATTACGGTTTGTGGACCGGTTTAATGAGCCGGAAACCTTTACAATGGATTCACGGGTCGTCAGAAAAGCAGTAAGCTTCTTAGTGAAAGGGGCAATACAGCTTTCGGCAAATATTGCCAAACAAACAATAAGTAATACTATTGGCCGGTTTATTCCTTTTTTGCGCAGGTGGTGATTGTTCAACTACATTCAATACGATAAGATACAGCAATAACGGATTAATAAACTCTCAGGATAAGTAATGGAATGTTCCTCCACTTACAGACGTTGAGCATAATCAGTCTTTTTTTAAGGGGTATTCTCGATTCTAAGGAAATGAGGTAAATAAGTCACTGGATTTAAATCGCATACATCCAGATCTATTAATGCTTTAACTTTTTAAAACAAACAAACAATTCATTTTCAATTAATTTTCCACTATGAAAACACTCTTTTTTTTCTTGTTGTCCGTTCCTTTTTTTGCTTTCAGTCAAAAGTTTCAGCTAAATGATGCAGGTCAAATAGAATTTACGGAAGTGGTAAAAGTAGATAGTGCAGATGGCGCTACTTTGTACAAGCGTGCCAAGCAGTTCTTTGCTACCAATTTCAAAAATGCAAAAGATGTAACACAGGTAGATGACCCGTCAACAAAAAAACTGGTAGTAAAAAAATTACTGCCAGTAACAATGACGGGAGAAAAAGGCGACAAATCTCCATTTGGTGTTTTGCTTATCACAACAACTATTGAATGCAGGGATGGCAGGTACAAATATTCTGTTAAGGATTTATACCATGAATATTATCGCGACGGTACTAATTTATCCGGCGGTAAACTTGAAAACGAAAGCCCTGTTGCTCTTCTTTCTAAAGATGCATTCAAAAAAGTAAAACTCTCCGCTGAAGAACAGGTAATGAAATATATATGGACTTTAAAAATTAATATGAAAACCAATGCAGCTAAACCTGTCCAGAAAGACTGGTGATGTTGAAGCTATGAACTATTATTATTGAAATTGCTTCACAAGTCCAAGATGTATTCCACCCCAATGATGATAATACTTTTTTTCAAGAGCGTATTCCTTGCCTCTCCCCATTAAAATGTAGCCAGCTCTTAAAATCCCATAACTTACCTGCACTCCCGCATCATACTCTGTGAGCAATCTGCTGATGTCATCAGGGTCAATAGTATGTACCGAAGAACGGTTTAAATGTTTTCCTGTTAAGGTTGCATTATGCATTACTAGCTTCACTTTTGGTGTAATGTAAACGTATGCCTGAACTTTATTTTTTTCTCTAATGTTAGGTACAACAATTTCCGGTTCTCCTTCATTTAAAACAGACGTTTTCCCCGTGATGAACAGTAGTCTTATACCTGTTGATACATTACTTACATAGTTGCCAAAATTCAGATCATTTCTCCATACTGCTACAAAGGAACTCTTGTTTTTACTAATTGGTTTACCAGCTAAGATCTGCTGATAATTAAATCTCACGTTTGCTGCAAAAGCTCCACCTTCAGCAATCTGATATTTCCAGCCAAATGGCTCAGGTCTGGTGATACCCAGCCAGTGACATCGATGAGCTTTTTCCTGCACATTTCCTGCTAGATGTTTCCCTATCTTTCCTAATAAAATTTCATAACTCGCTTTCTTTTTTCGATCCTGTGCCCAAAAGGATGTTCCAAAACTAAAATGTTGGTATGAGGCATAAGGCCTTTCATCCCTTACTATATCCTTATTGCCTAAGTCAAATGGAGTGAATGCAACAACATTAAAAGAAATATACTGTTGAATTGGATCCCACTTTAAAGGATTTAATATCCTTTTGGTGAAAAAAGCATTACTAAAATTGGAGAATATTTCAATTTTTACACCTCCTGTATAATTATCATCATAGTTGGTAGCAAGAAAAGAGAAGATATCATTCTCCACATAAAACCGGATACCTATATATTTTGAATCACTTAGGCTGTCTTGGGAATGGAGTTCCTGAAGGATCATCAAACAGAACGGCAGCAAAAATTTTAATTTGTACATTTTATAGATATATGATTACTGGATTCTAATTTAACCAGTTATTACCACTACTGCAAGAGGTAATAGAATCAACTCGTTATTGTAACTTCGCCCCGCAATAAAAAATTGAATATGTCAGTAAAAGTTGCTATCAATGGTTTTGGCAGAATCGGACGGCTGGTGTATCGCCAGATATACCAAATGAAAGGAATTGATGTAGTTGCTGTAAACGATCTTACAAGTCCTAAAGTTTTAGCTCATTTGCTAAAGTATGATACTGCACAAGGAAGATTTGATGCGGAAGTAAAATCTACAGATACCTCTGTTGTGGTTAGTGGAGATGAATTGAAAATCTATGCTCAAAAAAATCCTTCTGAAATTCCATGGAGAGATCATGATGTGGATGTTGTTTTGGAGTGCACTGGTTTTTTTACAGATAAGGATAAAGCTGCTGCACATTTAGATGCAGGTGCAAAAAAAGTGGTTATATCTGCTCCCGCAACCGGCGACCTGAAAACAATTGTATTCAATGTAAATCATGAAATTTTAGATGGCACGGAAAGCATTATCAGTTGTGCTTCCTGCACTACCAACTGCTTGGCACCAATGGCAAAAGTGTTGGATGATAGTTTTGGAATTTTAGCTGGTTTAATGACTACCGTTCATGCCTATACGAACGATCAGAATACCCAGGATTCACCACATCCAAAAAATGATTTAAGAAGGGCAAGGGCAGCAGCGCAAAATATTGTTCCGAATAGTACCGGTGCTGCAAAGGCAATTGGTTTAGTATTGCCTAATTTAAAAGGAAAACTGGATGGTACGGCACAACGTGTTCCGACATTAACCGGATCGCTTACCGAATTAACAACAACTCTTGGTAAAAAGACAACCCTTGAAGGAGTAAATGCTGCAATGAAAGCCGCTGCCAATGAAAGTTTCGGCTATACAGAGGAAGAAATTGTAAGCAGCGATGTGATTGGAATACACTTCGGCTCTTTGTTTGATGCCACACAAACAAAAGTATTAACAGTCGGTGATACACAGATGGTTAAAACCGTTAGCTGGTACGATAATGAAATGAGCTATGTATCGCAACTGGTTCGTACGGTGCATTATTTTGCTAAAATGATTAAGTAAATTTTGGATACCGGCAATTGTAGTACCATTGGGCTGCTCTTGCATCGCACTCTTGTACTTTCTGTTCGCTATTCAACATATTTTTATTACAGAAATCTGTATGAGCAAAATTTCCTCCTATAATTTTTCCGGCAAAAAAGCACTCGTCCGTGTAGATTTCAATGTTCCACTGGATGAGCAATTTCACATCACCGATGATACAAGAATAAAGTCAGCTATTCCAACAATAAAAAAAATTTTGGGCAATGACGGTAGCGTTATTCTTATGTCGCATTTTGGAAGGCCAAAAAGTGGACCTGAAGAAAAGTATTCCTTAAAGCATCTATTAAATCATCTGAACAAATTGCTGGGCACAGAAGTAAAGTTTGCAAGTGACTGCATTGGTGATGAAGCAGTGCAAAAAGTAAATGCACTCCAGCCGGGGGAAGTTTTATTACTGGAGAATTTGCGTTTTTACAAAGAAGAAGAAAAGGCTGACGAAAAATTTGCAGAGAAACTTTCCAGGCTTGGAGATGTATATATAAATGATGCATTCGGGACAGCACACCGTGCACATGCATCTACCGCTGTTATTGCAAAATATTTTTCTTCAGAAAATAAGATGTTTGGCCTTTTGATGGAAGCTGAGGTGACAAGTGCAGAAAAAGTGTTACAAAGCAATGAAAAACCATTCACCGCAATTATTGGCGGTGCAAAAGTTTCTGATAAAATCCTCATTTTGGAAAATCTCTTAGAAAGAGCAACGGACATAATAATTGGCGGCGGGATGGCTTACACTTTTTTTAAAGCATGCGATGGACAGGTTGGTAATTCTCTTGTAGAAGAAGAACGCATTGGCACTGCAAATGAACTAATGGCAAAAGCCAAAGAAAAAGATGTGTGTATTCATTTGCCATCCGATTCTATTATAGCAGATAAGTTTGCTGAGGATGCTAATATTTCTTCTTCAATAAGTAATAGAATTCCTGATGGATGGATGGGGTTGGATATAGGTGCTTTGGCATGTGAAAACTTCAGCAAGATCATTCACAATTCGAAAATTATTTTATGGAATGGCCCAATGGGTGTATTTGAAATGCAGAAATTTCAGCACGGTACAAAAGCAGTAGCACAGGCAGTTGCAGAAGCAACTGAAAATGGGGCCTTTTCTTTGGTAGGAGGTGGGGATAGTGTGGCTGCCGTTAACCAGTTTGGCTATGCTGATAAAGTAAGTTATGTATCTACCGGCGGCGGCGCATTATTGGAGTATTTTGAGGGGAAAGAAATGCCGGGAATTGCAGCAATAGGCCCACCCCAACCTTCCCGGTAGGAGGGCTTAGCATCCGCACAAGTCAGACTTACTTACTTGATAAGTACTTGTTGTTCATCTCAACTTCCATTAGAAAATTTTCCCTTAATAAATAACTGGACTCCTATCAGGGTCTGTGAGATGGCTGTTCCCTTTCCTTGGGGAAGGGTTAGGGATGGGCCTCTACCACAATAATCTTATCATTTCCATTGCTGGTGCAGATATAAACTTTACCGTCAGGCGCCACGCAAACGTCCCGTAATCTTCCATATGTGTTTGTAAAAAACTCATTCGCTTCTGTAATTGCAGCACGATCTGTATTCAACTTTAACTGATACAACCTGCTGTTTTTTAGTGCGGTTACCAGTAACGAATTTTTCCATTGCCGGATATGATCATTATTATAAAAATCCATTCCGCATATAGCAGCGGTTGGCGTCCAGGTTTTTATTGGCTCTTTTACATTATTTGCTGCACAAAAGCTTTGTTCACCTCCATTATCACATGAGCCTTTCACATTAGGCCAGCCGAAATTTTTTCCTTTTTCAATAATATTAATTTCATCATCAGTATCCGGCCCATGCTCTGAGCTAAAAAGAGTATTACCGGCAACTACTAAACCCTGTGCATTCCTATGACCGAGGCTCCACAGAGGATTGCCCGCAATGGGATTATCAGAGGGAATACTTCCATCTAAATTTATTCTCAATACTTTGCCATTTAGTGATGATGTATTTTGTGCAGATGGCTGGTTAGCGGCATCACCGGTAGTGATAAATAATTTATCGTTCCAAATAAGTAACCTGCAGCCATTATGTATACTTGCAGCATCAATATTTTCCAATAGAGTTTTAGCATTATTTAATGTGTTTCCGTTGTAAGTGAAACGAACAATTTTTTCTTTGTACCCGTTGCTGCTATTATAGTTGTACGCAACATATACAAAGGGATTTGCAGAAAAAGCTGGATGTAAAGCCATGCCCAGTAAACCACCTTCGCCGTTACTTTGTACTTCTGCAATTGTAAAAACAGGAGTAACTGCTCCGGTTGCCGGGTTCACACGACTGATTCGGCCCCCGCGTTCGGTCATCCAGATAAAATTATCAGGTCCCCACAAAATCTCCCATGGATAATTCAAATTTTCTATTAATACCCGGTGTTGTATTTCTGTACTGCCGTTTCCGGGATCATCTGGTGCAGGAGTAGTATTTTTTGTACATCTGTAACCTGTTACAAAAATTACAGTAACAATGATCAGGAAGAAATTTCTTGTTGTATTTGGCAGCTTAAATTTAGACATGATGTCAGAGATTTAGATTAGGTACAATTTTTATATAATAAATACAATTAATCAAAATTGGTAATTTTAAACTGTATAAAAACTTAAAAACATGCGCAACCTCTCCTTATTAATCATTCTTGGTATTGTAGCTTTATTCTTGTTTTGGGGCTGTGGCAGCTATAATAATCTTGTTCAGGAAGATGAGAATGTAAAAACAAAATGGAATTATGTTCAGTCGCAGTATCAGCGCCGTGCAGATCTCATTCCTAATCTTGTAAATACAGTTAAAGGTGAAGCTAATTTCGAACGCGGCACCTTGAATGATGTAATAAATGCAAGAGCACGAGCAACCGGTATGCAAATAAGTCCGGAAAATCTTACTCCGGAGAACATTCAAAAATTTCAGGAAGCACAAGGACAGTTAACAGGTGCTTTGAGTAGGTTACTGGTTACGGTTGAACAGTATCCCAACCTTCGCGCAAATGATGCATTTCGAAATTTGCAAACGCAACTAGAAGGCACGGAAAACAGAATTACAGTTGCCCGCAATGATTTCAATACCTCCGTGCAAACCTACAATACAAAAGTGCGAACTTTTCCAACCAACATATTTGCAGGTATCATGGGCTTTAAACAAAGGCAAGGGTTTACCGCAGATCCAGGTTCACAAAATGCTCCTAACGTTGATTTTAGGGATCAGCAAAGGCCACAGGTAAATTTTGATACAACTAGAAGATAGATTGTGAAACTATTTCCCTGGCAAAAGCAAAAAGATTTTTTTACAGAAGAAGAGAAGAACTGCATTCTGGAAACTATCCGCACAGCGGAACAACGTACAGGTGGTGAGATACGTGTGTTCGTGGAGTCGAAATGCAAATATGTAGATGCAATTGACAGGGCAAAAGAATTGTTCTTTTCACTGGAAATGGAGAAAACGAAGGAACGAAATGGTACGCTGGTATATGTTGCAGTAAAAGACAGGCAGGCAGCAGTCTTTGGGGATGAAGGCATACACCAAAAAGTAGGACAGAAATATTGGGAGGATGAAGTAAACAAAATGCTGGTTTGTTTTAAGCAAAAACATTTGGGTGATGGTATTTGCCAGTGTGTTACGGATATTGGAGAAGCCCTGCATTATCACTTTCCCTATAACATAGATACCGATAAGAATGAGTTGCCGGATAATTTAGTTTTTGGCAGATAGTTTAATGAAGAAAATAGCAGCAGTTATATGTGTTTTCTTATCTGTTTGTGCATTTGCGCAAATAGATAAAGTCATTCCGCAAAAACCAGTTCCACCACGGCTTGTAAATGATTTTGCCAATGTGCTCACTGCAGAGCAGGAACATGCTTTGGAAAATAAGTTAGTTGCTTACGACGATAGCACGTCAACCCAAATAGCTGTAGTTACTGTAAGAACTACAGCTGATTATCCAATTGAAGATGTTGGATTGGAGATACTCCGTCGTTGGGGTGTAGGAGGAGAAAAAAACAATGGCATTGTTATCCTTGCTGCCATAGATGACAGGGATATTTCCATACGAACGGGTTATGGCATGGAAGGCGCAATACCGGACATTACTGCAAAAAACATTATTGAAAATGATATTCTTCCCAACTTCAGGGGAGAAAATTATTACAGAGGTTTTGATGAGGGAACTAATTCAATATTCAGGGCCGCTGCAGGCGAGTATAAAGCACCGGCAGGTTACAGAAACAGAAACGCGGGTAAGGGAATAAGCATGGGGAAAATAATATTAGCCTTTATTATTCTTTGGATCTTTTTAGGCATGTTTGGAGGAGGCGGTGGCCGTGGCGGAGGCTTTATGTCCCGCCGTGGTTACCGCCGCTTTGGCGGCCCGGTTATTTTCCCCGGTGGATTTGGTGGCGGTGGTTTTGGCGGCGGAGGCTTCAGTGGTGGAGGTGGTGGCTTTGGCGGATTTGGCGGCGGTAGTGGCGGCGGGGGCGGTGCCAGTGGAAGCTGGTAGTAAGTTGATGAAATGTGTCGGCCAAGATATGGGCGAACACTGCTAAACAAGCCCGACGTGAAATACTTTCAATTCTGGTTTAACAATAATCAGTCTAAAACCTACTCAAAGAAATTATCGATTTTATTAAAAGAAAAGATCAATCAGATTTAATCACAAAATTATATCGGCAGGCCTACGGACAAAGATGTAAGAGCTACATTAATCAGCCACTTCACTATCTTTATAAAATCACTCCAGATGAAATAGAAAAACAGACTGGGGATAATAATTACCTTATAATTGTGATTTAGTTAATGTAAAATTAAATGATGATCTATTT
>JBHENB010000036.1:0-282 GCA_046262255.1 Chitinophagaceae bacterium | reverse complement strand
AGGTAGTTACGTAACTTTATATTCATGAAGCAAATCATGTTCTTCATAATGGTCGGATTTCTGGCGGTAACTGCACAAGCACAAAAAGTGTATTTCATCTACCTACAGACAGATACCGGTAATCCTTTTTATATAAGAATGAATAATAAGGTGCATAGTTCCTCAACGGCTGGGTATTTAATTGTGCCTAATCTTGTTGATAATACTTATAATTTTTCAGTTGGTTTTGCAGGTGATAAAATCCCTGAAACAAAATTTTCGGTATCGGTCAACAATGCAGAC
>JBHENB010000035.1:0-22844 GCA_046262255.1 Chitinophagaceae bacterium | reverse complement strand
AGCTTTTTCCGCATCCCGGATGCCGCCGCCAACAATCAAAGGCACTTCTATATTTTCTGCTACAGCGGCAATCATTTCCTCACTTATTGCTCTTTTAGCACCGCTGCCTGCATCCATGTATATAATCTTTTTACCTAACATTTCACCCGCAATTGCGGTGCATAAAGCAATATCTGTTTTATCTGCAGGTATTGGATTGGCATTGCTGATATAAGACACTGTTGTTGGGGCGCCACCATCAATTACCATATAACCTGTAGGTATTATTTCTAAACCGCTCTTTTTTACAAATGGAGCAGAGATAACATGTTGACCAATCAATAACTCTGCATTACGGCCTGAAATAAGGGATAAATACAGCAGTGCATCTGCATGTTTACTAACCTGCGACGGACTGCCTGGGAAAAGCAACACCGGAATATTGCAGTGCGCTTTTATTTGTAAAATACATTCATCCAGATTATCAGAAATAACCAAACTTCCACCAACAAAAATATAATCCGCTTTAGCGGTACATGCTAATTCAATAACGGGCATTAAAGATGTTGTGGATACTTTATCCGGATCAATCAAAATAGCAAAGGATTTTTTGCCATTTTCCTTTTTGTCCAGTAAGCTTTGATACACAGCAATTTTCATCCACAATAGTATTAGTGCAAAAATGCAAAACTTTTCGTGAAGTTCGCATTTGTCACTTGACTTTGCATCTTGCTATAAATAATGGTAGCAGGTTTCCTTTTTTTTAATCTACCCTGTGCCAAAAGGCTGCACTCCTTTACTGGATTGAGCTTTGAAAAACTGAGGGTTTGTTATCCACAGGTGTTAATATTTACCACTTCCATTTCCCCATTACTAAAGATATTTTCGTCGTCCGCCTCAACATTTTTTCAGCCAAAACAAGTAAAAATTATCTTATGACCAGTGAAAAAAAACCAACCCACAAAGGACTAAAATTTCAGCGCAAATATACCCGGGAAGATATACCTGTTTTTGACCAATTTGAATACGATTACAGAACATCTGTAATTCGCAACCCAAGTGGTGAAATTGTATTTGAGGTGAATAATGTGGAAGTGCCAAAACAATGGAGCCAGATTGCAACCGATATTCTTGCACAAAAATATTTTCGTAAAGCAGGGGTGCCTCAGGCAGATGGTAGTTTAGGAAGAGAAACTTCTGCAAAACAAGTAGCTCATCGCATGGCTAATTGCTGGAAAGTATGGGGAGAAAAATATGGTTATTTTGCTACTGTAAAAGATGCACAGATTTTTTATGAAGAGTTAGTGTACAGCATTTTAAATCAAATGTGTGTGCCCAACTCACCTCAATGGTTTAATACAGGCTTATACGAGAGTTATGGAATAACCGGAAAACCCCAAGGACATTATTTTGTAGATCAGGCAGACGGACAATTAAAGAAATCTACCTCTGCATACGAACGTCCACAACCTCATGCATGTTTTATTTTAAGTGTGGGAGATGACCTGGTGAATGATGGTGGCATAATGGATCTGTGGGTTCGGGAAGCCCGTATTTTTAAATATGGTTCCGGTGTAGGGACTAACTTTTCCAACCTCCGCGGTGAAGGGGAAAAATTAAGCGGTGGCGGTACTTCCAGCGGCTTAATGAGCTTTTTAAAAATTGGCGACAGAGCTGCCGGGGCTATTAAAAGTGGGGGAACCACACGGCGTGCAGCAAAAATGGTTTGTTTAGATATTGACCACCCCGAAATAGTTGGATTTGTAAACTGGAAACTGGAAGAAGAAAAAAAAGTTGCTGCGCTAATTACAGCCGGATACTCCAGTGATTATGAAGGTGAAGCTTATAAAACAGTGAGTGGTCAGAATTCAAATAATTCAGTTCGAATTCCAAACTCATTTTTTGAAAAACTGGAAAAAGATGAGGACTGGGAATTAACTGCGCGTACGGATGGAAGAGTAATGAAAAAAGTTTCTGCAAAAGAATTATGGAACCAGATTTCGTATGCAGCCTGGCGTTGCGCTGATCCCGGTACACAATACAACACAACAATTAACGAATGGCACACCTGCCCTGCAGGAGGTGAGATAAGAGCTTCAAATCCCTGCTCTGAATACATGTTCCTGGATAACACTGCATGTAATCTTGCATCGGCTAACCTGATGAAGTTTTTTAATAAGGCAACTAATAAGTTTGACGTAGAAGGTTTTGAATATGTATGCAGGTTATGGACAACCGTCCTTGAAATTTCTGTGCTAATGGCACAATTCCCCTCCAAAGAAGTGGCTCAATTAAGTTATGAGTATAGAACTCTTGGCCTTGGATATGCCAATTTGGGAACCATGCTCATGGTTAGTGGTATTCCGTACGATAGTGAAGAAGCTAGAGCAATTGCAGGAGCAATTACAGCAATCATGACAGGAACGTCTTTCAAAACATCTGCGGAAATGGCTGAAATATTAGGCGCATTTCCAGGATATGAAGAAAATAAAGGAAGTATGTTGCGTGTAATGCGCAATCACAGGCTTGCTGCTTATGACGCTGATGAATACGAGAGTTTAAGTGTAAAGCCACAAGGATTAAAAGTTAAATATTGCCCCGATTACTTATTAAAAGCTGCCTGCAAAGCCTGGGATGATGCTGTAGAGTTAGGGGAAAAATACGGTTACAGAAATGCGCAGGCAACTGTAATTGCGCCAACAGGAACAATTGGTTTAGTAATGGACTGCGATACAACAGGTGTAGAGCCGGACTTTGCTTTAGTGAAATTTAAAAAGCTCTCCGGTGGTGGGTATTTTAAAATTATCAACCAGTCAGTACCGGCAGCATTAAAAAATCTTGGCTATAGTAAAAAAGAAGTGGATACTATTATAAAATATACTGTAGGTGCCGGAACATTTGCCGGTGCTCCGCATATTAATCATCAAACACTAAGTGAAAAAGGCTTTATTGCTGAAGAACTCAAAAAGCTGAGTGCTGCAGTTGCTACTGCATTTGAGATTGGATTTGTCTTTAACGTATATAATCTTGGTGAGGAATGCTTGCAGCGGCTTGGATTTAAACCGCAAGACTATTTCAACTTTGAATGGAGTTTATTAGAAGCCTTAGGATTCACAGAAGAACAAATTGAAGCAGCCAATGATTTTGTGTGTGGCACCATGACCGTTGAAGGTGCTCCTAATTTAAAGCCGGAGCATTTACCTGTTTTTGATTGTGCAAACAAGTGTGGTAGAAAAGGGCAGCGTTATATCCATGCTCACGGCCACATACGAATGATGGCCGCAGCACAACCATTTATCAGCGGTGCTATTTCTAAAACCATAAACCTGCCACACGAGGCAGAAGTACATGAAATTGCAGATGCTTATTTGTTAAGCTGGCAATTAGGATTAAAAGCATGCGCTTTATATCGTGATGGTTCTAAATTATCGCAGCCGCTCAGTAATAAAAGTGATAAAAAGAAAAAGAAAGTTGACAGTTCACAGATGACAGAAGATAGTAAAGAGACCCTCAACCATCAGCTGTCATCTCTAAACAAATCTAATATTGTTGACATGAGCAAGCTTACAATTGAAGAACTGCTGGAAGAGGTACAAAAAAGAGTACAAAATTCACCCGATACACAATTAAAGCGGCAGCTGGCACACATTGTACAAAAAAGAACATTGCCTGCAAAGCGTCGTGGATTTACACAAAAAGCAAAAATTAACGGGCAGGTTATTTTTTTAAGAACCGGGGAATACAGCGACCAGACTTTAGGTGAAATTTTTATTGATATGGCAAAGGAAGGTGCAACTATGAGAAGCATGCTGAATTGCTTTGCTATTGCTGTTTCCATTGGGTTGCAATATGGGGTGCCACTGGAAGAATATGTAGAAAAATTTGTATTTACAAAATTCGACCCTGCCGGTTTTGTAGAGCATCCAAACATAAAGTCAACTACTTCTATTGTTGATTTTATTTTCCGTGTTTTAGGATACGAATATTTAAACAGGACGGACCTGGTGCATGTACTGGATAAACCGGAAATAATGAATATGGGTGATGAAGACTGGGATATTAAAACCCCTTCGAATGAAGGAATGACTAAAACTCCTGAATTATCTGCTGTAAGAGTTATTGCAATTGCGCCAGGCTCAAAACCACTGCAAAAGGCACCTGTTCCTGCTAATGGATTAGATGGTTTAAGTAGGGCTAATAAACAAATGCAAAGCGACGCACCTGCCTGTAGTAATTGCGGGCATATAATGGTTCGTAGTGGTACTTGTTACAAATGCGATAATTGCGGCACTCAGGGAGGCTGTTAAATGAAAAGGTAGAAGTGCAACTACTCTGCGCCTCTACTTTTTTAGTTTAAGTTGGATTTTTTATGCTTACTTAACAGATGTTCCCGCCAGGTGGATAAATTAAAAGATTACTTATCTCCAAAAATATTAGTTACTGCACCCTGCAGCATCGGGTATTTTTCTACGACAAAGCCCTTTATTGTCTCCAGCACTTTTTTTGCCTGGTCGTCTGTTAAATTGGCCTGTTGCTTTAATTTTTCTGTAAGCTCATTTACCTGCCCTTGCGCATTTTCTTTATTTACTCCAAACATATCAATGATTTATAGATTTTTGAAATGATCTCGCTGATTAACTAAGATAATACTCAACTGAGAATTGCTAACTGTCAACTTTCTTAGGCTACTTTCAGTAAGCTAAGCTTGCTTTTATCAAATTTCCGTTTTGCATAATCCAAGTCGAGTAAGAAGTATTTTTCTTTTGAAGAAGGCATCTCAAACATAGCATCGTTTAAAATACCTTCACAAATACTCCGCAGGCCTCTGGCACCTAATTTATATTCCATAGCTTTTTCTACCATGAAGTCAAGGACGTCTTCTTCAATTTCCAGAGTAATTCCCTCTAATTCAAACAAACGTGTGTATTGTTTAATTAAGGCATTTTTTGGTTCAGTTAAAATAGCCCGTAACGTAACAGCATCCAGCGGATCAAGATGAGTAACTACAGGTAAACGACCAAGTAATTCAGGAATTAGGCCAAATGCCCTTAAATCCTGTGCATTCACGTAACGCAGCAGGTTTTTCTTCATGTTCTCCTGCATTACCTTATCTACATTAAAGCCAATGGTATTTGTTTGTACACGTCGTGCAATAATTTTATCAATGCCGTCAAAAGCGCCTCCACAGATAAATAAAATATTCTGAGTGTTAATTTTAATAAGCTTTTGTTCCGGATGTTTTCGTCCTCCCTGCGGTGGCACCAGTACATCAGTTCCTTCCAGCAACTTCAGCATGCCCTGCTGAACACCTTCACCACTAACATCTCGTGTAATGGATGGATTGTCGCTTTTACGGGCAATTTTATCTATTTCATCAACATATACAATACCTCTTTCTGCAGAAGCTACATCGTAATTGCAAACCTGCAGCAACCGTGTTAAAATACTTTCAACATCCTCTCCCACATAACCTGCTTCGGTAAAAACGGTAGCATCTACTATTGTAAATGGAACATTTAAAAGTTTTGCAATTGTTTTAGCAAGCAAAGTTTTACCTGTACCGGTTTCCCCTACCATCACCACATTGCTTTTCTCTATTTCAATGTCATCTTTAACCGGATCGGTGGTTTTGTATTGCAACCGTTTGTAGTGGTTGTAAACAGCAACGGCTAACACTTTTTTTGCGTCATCCTGGCCAATACAATATTCATCTAAAAACTTCTTTACTTCTACAGGCTTTTTTACAGTTAATTTAAAAGTGGATGAAGGAGGAGTTTTTTCATCTCTTACCAGCAATTCCTGGTCTATAATTTCACGTGCATGCTCCACGCAATTTTCGCAAATGTGCCCTTCCTGCCCTGCAATAAGGATTTTAACTTCATCTCGGCTGCGGCCACAAAAAGAACAATGTAGGATAGTTTTTGCCATGCGTTTCACAGAATATCGGCTCAAACGGAGCCTTTTAGAGCATCAGTCTGCAAAAATATAAAAAACATTGAAGATTAACAGCTATAATTACTCTTGTTGATGTTAATATAATTTATCTACAATTGCATCTACAATACCATATTCAATAGATTTTTCTGCGTTCATCCAATAATCCCGTTCAAAATCTTTCTTTACCCTTTCATAAGTCTGTCCTGTGTTTTCTGCAAGAATTCGGGCTCCTATTTCTTTAGTTCTTAATATTTGCTCTGCATGAATTTCCATATCGGCACTAACACCTTGTATATGTCCCCCCAAGGAGGGCTGATGAATCATTACTTCACCATGCGGAAAAATCAAACGCTTACCCTTTACCCCGCCACTTAACAATATACTTCCCATTGACGCGGCGAGCCCCATGCAAATAGTACTTACTGGTGATTTCAACATGCGCATCATGTCATAAACTACCAGGCCAGAAGTAACAGCACCACCCGGGCTACTGATGTATAATTTAATCTCTTCGCCGGGTTTGTCTGCATCCAGCAATAAAAGTTTGGTTACTACATCTTTTGCAGATTTATCATCTACTATTCCCCAGAGATAAATACTTCGTGTTTCAAAAAAATATTTCTCCAGCTTTTTATAGAGCATTTGTGTGTCTAACTGTGCTCTCTCTTCCTTTTCTTCTTCGGTTTCCGGCTTTTCAGGATCATCCTCTAATCGTCTGCTACTATATAGAACATCATGTAAATTCATCATCTTATATTTCTAATGGTTACGATTTTTTTATTTCTGCTTTCTTTTCTTTTCTTGGATTAGTTAATAATACTTCGTCTACTAATCCGTAATCTTTTGCTTGTATGGCTGTCATCCAGTAATCACGATCAAAATCCTTTTCTACCTGCTCCTCCGATTTATTGGAGTGATGGCAAACAATCTCATATATTTCTCTCTTTAGTTTGCGAATCTCATTTACAGTAATTTCGATGTCTGTTGCCTGGCCGCCGATTGCGCCACTTGGCTGATGCATCATTATGCGGGCATGTTTCAATGCTGCTCTTTTGCCGTTGGTGCCGGCAGCAAGCAATACGCTACCCATGGAAGCAGCTATGCCAATGCATATTGTTGCAACATCAGGCGACACATATTGCATTGTGTCGTAAACACCTAAACCGGCATACACACTGCCTCCGGGAGAGTTAATGTACATATTAATATCTCTTGCACGGTCACTGGAATCTAAAAACAGTAGCTGTGCGGTTACTATATTAGCTACTTCATCACTTATGGGGTGACCCAAGAAAATTATCCTGTCCATCATCAAACGGCTGTACACATCCATTACAGCAACATTCATTGGACGCTCCTCTATTATATTTGGGGTAAGCGCTGTCACCAGGTATTTTGAATAACTGTTTAATGTATTGCTGGACATGCCGCGATGTTTCACTGCATATTTTTCAAATTCAGAGGAAAAACTCATATCATATTTGTTAGTGGGGCAAATTAATGGATTGTAGGTATCCAAATACCATGCATGTTTAAAAAAGCGGACAAAATGCCACGTCCAATGGAGAGATTGTTGAATGAGAATGGAGATTTTTATGTACTTAGCATTGCTACTCCTATTAAACTTACGTTGCGTCGCACTCTTTTACTGTAATAATTATACTGAGCTTGTTAAAGTATAACAATCCTTGCAGGCACATAAAAACCATTGCTTTCGTAAATTTATTCGTAATTGTAACCTCTGGATTTGAGCTATGAACTGAACAAGTAATCTCTCTGTGATTTAAAAATGCAGCTATATTAATGATGCTGATGCTGGTGTTCCTGATTCATTGCAATGAAATCATCTTTTGGGATTTGTGTTTCTACCGTATTAATCTGAGTTTCAGCCCAGTCAAACATTTTTTGTGTTTGAATACGGTGGTATGCATCTTCTACATACTTTTTGTCTTTCATCATGCGGTCAATATAGTCTCTAACCCACTGTTGCTCTGAGCCTGTCGCAGAATCGTCTAATGCTTCCATGCCCATATATCCAAGCAATTGTTGCCGCGCAAACTGCCTTATATCGTCTTGCTTCACCTCAATATTATTTTCAGTTGACAGCTTTTCTGTAATTAAGGTCCACTTTAGCTGTTTTAAAAATGTTGGAAATTCTTCTTCCACTTGTTCATCGGTTTTCTCCTGCTTATTTTCACCCTGGGCTTTTATCCAACGCTTCAAGAAATCCTGCGGAAAATCAATATCAGTTTGCTCAAGCAATATATGATACAACTGGTGATGCAGTTGATTTCGGCTTTCAGCATCCCATTGTGCCTGTAGTTGTTCTTTGATTTTTTCCCGGAAATTTTCTTCGGTTTTTATTTCCTGGTTTGGAAAAAGCTGGTTGAAAAATTCTTCATTCAATTCTCTTTTTTCTACCAGCCCCACTTTAGTAATAATTAATTTGAAATATTTGTCTGTTGCCGCATCAACACCCAAATCATTATTAATCCACTCTTTTTCTTTTCCGTCAAATGCTTCACTTACCTGCAACTGAACAGTATCATCTTTACTTTTTCCAATTAACTCCTGTTTAAAATCTTCTTTGAAATACTTTACCAGCAAAGAATTTTCTTTTCTCACGCCACCTTCAATTTCATTACCTTCTGCATCTGTTTCGATAAATGTTACATTTATTACGTTTTCGTCAGTTGTAATTTTTTCGGGCTCCCTCATATTTCCATAGCGGTTTCTCAACCGCTCCAATTCTTCTTCTATCATTTCGGCTGTTACTTCCACTTTAAACCTTTTTATATTCTCTTTACTCAGGTCTGGAAGTTTAAAATCAGGCTTCATGCCTACTTCAAAGGTGAACGTATAGTTGTTTGGATGATTTACGTCTAATTGTGAGAGGTTCATCTCAACCGGAAGCGGTTGCGCAAATATGTCTAGTTTTTCATTTTGAATATAGTTGATTACTTCCTTGTCCACTGCACGGAGTATTTCATCTACAAAGAGAGAATTTCCATACATTTTACGTATTAACCCTGCCGGAACCATGCCTTTGCGAAAGCCTGGTATGTTTGCTTTTTTACTGTATTCTTTTAAAGATTTTTCAAATGTGGGCAGGTAATCTTCTTTCTCTATTGTGATATTTAAATGCTTGTGTAATGGAGCAACTTCCTGTTGAGTAACTGTAGCCATAAGTTTAGTTGATATGTTGAAAAGTTGATAGGTGATAAGCAGATAGGTCCGACTAACCAACTTGTCAACCAATCAACTACAGTAGTGTGCGGGTGGAGGGACTCGAACCCCCATGCCTCGCGGCGCCAGATCCTAAGTCTGGTACGTCTACCAATTTCGCCACACCCGCAAGGGTTAACATTTAAAGGTTTAAGGAGAACTTTGAACTTTAGACATTTAACTTTAAACTTTAAACTTTAGACTTTAAACCTTTTTCAGGGCAGCAAAAGTAGGCTATTTTAAAACTTTAAATAAATGTTTTGACTGTTAAAAAATAGGCTCAGACTAAATAAAGTAAATTCGTAGCCTATGGAAATGCTGGCACAAGTCCCAAAGTATAACTTAAACCAGGAGCAGGAAAAAAAACTGATTCTTAGGGAATACCGTGCATTGCTACGTGGTTTAAAATTACGCATTAAGCCGGGAGACCGCAAATTGCTGCGGCATGCATTTGAAATGGCTTTGGAAGCACACAAAAGTATGCGGAGAAAAAGCGGCGAGCCTTACATTTTGCATCCGTTGGCTGTAGCCCGTATTTGCGTGGAAGAGATAGGGCTGGGTGTTCGATCAACCATCTGTTCCTTGCTGCATGATACCGTGGAAGATACAGATATTTCCCTTGAAGATATACAGCGGGATTTTGGGACTGAAATAGCCAAAATTATTGACGGTCTTACCAAAATTTCCACTGTTGTTGATGTGAATGCATCGCAACAGGCAGAAAACTTCCGGAAGATTTTACTTACACTTACAGATGATCCGCGGGTAATTATTATCAAGCTTGCAGACCGCTTGCATAACATGCGAACACTGGACAGTATGAAACAGGAAAAGCAGTTAAAAGTTTCCTCTGAAACTGTATATGTGTATGCACCGTTGGCCCACCGTATGGGTTTGTACAACATAAAAACAGAAATGGAAGACCTGGCAATGAAATATCTGGAGCCTGAGGTGTATAAAGAAATCGCAAGGAAACTTGCAGAAACTAAAAGAGAACGTTCGCGGTATATTAATGAATTTATAAAACCTATTACTGACAAACTTGAAAAAGCAGGTTACGGATTTGAAATACATGGCCGTCCCAAGAGTATACACAGTATCTGGAATAAAATGAAAAAAAAGACTGTAAGTTTTGAAGAAGTATATGATCTGTTTGCGGTACGCATTCTTTTAAATTCTCCACCGGAAAGAGAAAAAGAAGATTGCTGGAAAGTTTATTCCATGATAACAGATGAATACACACCTTCCCCTGAACGTTTGCGAGATTGGCTGAGTAACCCCAAAAGTAACGGATACGAAGCATTGCATACAACTGTTATGGGTCCGCAGGGAAAATGGGTAGAGGTACAAATACGCACCATGCGTATGAATGAAATTGCAGAAAAAGGGTTAGCAGCACATTGGAAATATAAAGAGGGCGGTACAGATGAAAGCCGCTTTGATAAATGGTTTCACCAGATACGTGAAGTATTGAACACGCAGGATACAGATTCTGTGGATTTTCTGCAGGATTTTAAAATGAGTTTTCTTGCCGAAGAAATTTATGTGTATACGCCAAAAGGCGATGTAAAAATGTTACCTGTAGGAGCCACCGCATTGGACTTTGCTTTTGGAGTGCACAGTGAGGTAGGTGTAAAATGTATTGGCGCTAAAGTTAATCACAAGCTGGTACCAATAAGCCATAAATTACGCAGTGGCGACCAGGTGGAGATAATAACTTCTAATAAACAGAAACCCTCTGAAGACTGGCTGAACTTTGTGGTTACAGCGAAGGCACGCAACAGAATTAAAGATGCATTAAAAGAAGAAAAAAGAACTGTTGCAGAAGAAGGTAAATACACATTGCAACGCAAGCTGGAAGGAGTTGGTGCAGCTCTGAACCATCATAATATTGAGGAGCTGGTAAGCTTTTATAAATTCCATGCTCCTCTAGAGTTATTTTACCAGATAGCAATAAAAAATATAGATCTTAAAGAACTGAAAGAGTTCAAGGTTTCAGGCGATAAAATTGAAGCTCCAAAACCAGCTAAAGTTGTTTCCGAATCTTTACCACATATACCATCAAAAAAAGAAGCAGAACTTGTAATATTTGGAGAAAGCAGTGATAAAATAATGTACACACTGGCCAATTGCTGTAAACCCATACCAGGTGATGATGTATTTGGATTTGTTACAACAGGAAAAGGTTTGAACATTCATCGTACCAATTGCACCAATGCAGCTAAATTAATGAGCAACTATGCACATCGTGTAGTAAAAACCAAATGGGCTAAAAATAAGGAAATATCTTTCCTTACCGGCCTTAAAATTATCGGCATGGATGATGTGGGAGTTGTAAATAAAATTACTAATCTCATTTCAGGTGAGATGCGCATTAATATTGCTGCTATTAACATTGAATCTAAAGAAGGTGTTTTTGAAGGCAGCATGAAACTTTTTGTACATGATAAAGAAGAATTAGATGAGCTGGTAACAAAACTAAAAAACCTGCAAGGCATTCATTCTGTAGAGCGGTTTGATACAGAACATGTTGCTTAATTCCAGGTTAAATACTGTTTCAAGTACTTCTTCTTATTCTAAAGCATAAGCAATTGTGCAAAACATCAACTAAAAGATACCTTTATCCTGTTATACATTTGCCCCCTGTAATTACAAAATCATGGTTGATGTTTTATTAGGCTTGCAATGGGGTGATGAGGGAAAAGGTAAAATTGTAGATTATTTTGCTTCGAATTATGATATAATTGCAAGATTCCAGGGTGGCCCAAATGCAGGGCATACATTGTACGTAAAAGGTAAAAAAATTGTACTGCATCAAATTCCATCCGGCGTTTTTCACTCCTCCCTTATTAATTTTATCGGCAATGGTGTGGTACTTGATCCTGTTACATTAAAAAAGGAATGTGACACAGTTGCGTCATTTGGCATAGATGTAAAACAAAATCTTTTTATTTCAGAACGTGCACATGTTATTCTGCCTACTCACCGGGCATTAGATAAAGCTGCAGAACTTTCCAAGGGAGTAGAAAAAATTGGTTCCACATTAAAAGGCATTGGGCCTGCATATATGGATAAAACCGGCAGAAACGGATTGCGGGTTGGTGATGTGTTGCACAAAAGTTTCACTACTTCTTATATAAAGCTTCGCCTGAAGCACCAGAAGCTTTTAGATAATTACAATTTCACTGAAGACATTTCTGCATGGGAAGAAGAATTTTTTGAAGCAGTGGAATTTTTAAGATCCTTGAATATTGTTAATGGGGAATATTTCATAAACCAGGAAATTAATACAGGAAAAAAAATATTAGCAGAAGGGGCTCAGGGCAGTATGCTTGATATTGATTTTGGAACATTCCCATTTGTAACATCATCCAATACAATAGCAGCAGGTGTTTGTAATGGATTAGGTGTTGCCCCCCAAAAAATAAAAGAAGTTATTGGCGTATCTAAAGCTTATTGCACAAGGGTTGGCAGCGGCCCCTTCCCTACAGAGTTAAATGATGAAACCGGTGAATTACTACGTAAAACAGGCAGTGAATTTGGTGCTACTACCGGCAGACCGAGACGTTGCGGATGGATGGATTTAGTAATGCTGCATTATGCCTGCATGATAAATGGTGTTACACAATTAGTTATTACTAAAGCTGACGTGTTAGATGCCTTTGATGAAATATCTGTTTGTACAGAATACAAATTGGATGGAAGCATTATAACACAAATACCATTTCAATTGAACCGTAATGCAATTACTCCTTTATACAGGAATTTTAAGGGTTGGAAAAAAGACATAACAAAAATTACCAGCCCATCCGATATGCCCGATGAAATGAAAAATTATATCGAGTTCATTAATACCAGCTTAAACGTTCCTGTACATTATATATCAAACGGTCCCGGTAGAGATCAGATTATAAAAATGGGTGGGAAATAAACTTATAAATAGTCAATAAATCTTTTTGGAGATTAAAAATTATGCAGAATTTTACACTTCAATCTTATTAGAGTATATGGCAACAAAACCTGATAAGGGGAAAAGATCCACCACACCCTCTTCCACAAATTCGGAATTAAACTCCAAAAAAGCTCCCGCAAAAGCAAAGAAGCAGGAAGAAGATGATGATATAGAAGATGACGATGAATTGAATGTAAGTACACCAAAAAAAACGGCTATGAAAGCATTTAAGGGAACAACGAAACCGGATGAAAAGGATGAATCGGACGCTGATGATGATTGGAATAAAAGTGAAGAAGAAGATGAATGGGATCCTGATTTTGAAGAATTTGATTTGCCAAAATCAAGAAAAACTGCTAAGGCAGGCAAAGAAGCAGACGCAGAAGATTTTATTTTTGATGAAGATGAAGAGCTTAAGCAATTGTTGAATGATGGCGGCTTTGAGGATGATGAAGATGATCTGTAATTATTAAATTATTTAACCTGGCCATTGGCAAATACCAAATAGAAGATACTGCAGAGTTTAAAAAGAAAATGCTTAACTGGGTGAACCAGTTTAGCATTTTCTGTTTTCTGGACAACCAGCAGTACAATAACCCTCCACATAAATATGAATGCATATTAGCTGCAGGTGCGGCATCATCTGTAAATTCTAACGAAAGCAGTTTAAGAGAATTGGATGTATTTCTTTATAATAAAACATGGAAATTAGGCCACATAGCTTATGACCTGAAAGAATGTTTGCATCAAATTCCGTCCAGGAAAATCAACTACGTTGGTTTTCCGCATTTCTTTTTTTTTACGCCTCAAATATTGCTGATTCTGCAGGATAACCGGTTACAGATACATGCAGATGTTCCTGATGAAGTATTTCATCAATGCATGGATCAGCAAGTGGACACTTCCTTTCACCACATAAATGCTTCCATACAGCCACGGGTAACAAAAAGTGAATACATCAGCATTATCAGTAAACTCCAACAACACATTCAAAGAGGAGATTGCTATGAAATTAATTTCTGCCAGGAATTCTATATAAACGATCTCGAAATAGATGTAAGTATTGTGTTTGATAAACTGATGCAAACTTCCCCTAATCCATTTTCTGCGCTATACAGGCTTCATGATAAATTTCTTATTTGCGCCAGTCCGGAAAGATTTCTTACATGTGAGGGAGACACCATACTTTCCCAACCAATGAAAGGCACTGCCAAAAGAAATGTGAACAATAAGGATGCAGATAAAGAATTGTTGACAGAATTATTTAATAACAAAAAAGAAAGAGCCGAAAATGTAATGGTGGTTGATCTGGTAAGAAATGATCTATCCCGCATTTGCATCGAAAATTCTGTAAAAGTTGATGAGCTATATGAGATTTACTCCTTTCCGCAGGTGCATCAAATGGTATCTACTGTTTCCGGTAAATTAAGTACATATGTACCATTCTCTGAAATACTATTTGCAACCTTCCCAATGGGATCTATGACAGGCGCTCCAAAGTACCGCGTAATGGAATTAATAGAACAGTATGAACTGTCAAGCCGCGGGATATTTTCGGGATCTGTCGGTTACATGGATCCTGACAATAACTTTGACTTTAATGTGGTAATAAGAAGCATTATGTATAACGCCACAAAAAAATACATATCCTACCAGGTAGGTTCGGGAATTACTATTTACAGTGATGCAGAAAAAGAATGGGAAGAATGTCTGCTAAAAGCACAGGCAATAATAAAAGTGCTTACAAATTCAATGTAAGCATGTATTTATAAAAGAAATTCAATTATTAGCCAGAACCAGCATCAGGCGAATAGATTGCTCCAGAATTTGAGGCTTTGAAGCCTGAAAAAGCAGAACTTTATCTGCAGGTAATTGTAGATCATAACTACCGGTACTTGCCATTTGCTTGTCAAAATTCGGGTTAAGCTTGTTGAAGTCGCTAATACTCATTTGCAGGTTTTGGGCAATAATTACAGAGTTATACTTACCGGAAACCGGAATTACTTCTAAATCATTAAAATTTTGGGGATTACTATCTTTTTCCTGCCATAGGTTGTTACTTGCCTCCCTCCTTGTTAATGTTGTTACACTACCCTGCCCTTCCATTATATAATGTGTGGCAATAAAACTCTTTACATGATTTCTTGATTCTTCAGGTAAATAGTACTGCAGATTCCAGAAGTTTCGACTACGGCTTTTTTTAATTGCAGTATTTACTCTGCCCGGGCCGCCATTATATGCGGCAATCACCAGCAACCAATCTCCATAAATGCCATATAAGTGGGTAAGATAACGAGCCGCTGCATGGGTGCTCTTATAAAAATCTGTACGTTCATCCCTGGTGCGGCTTACATGTAAGCCCATCCAACGGGCAGTTCCTTCCATAAATTGCCATGGGCCTACAGCGCCTGCCCATGATACAGCGGTGGGTTTAAGCTCAGATTCAATAACAGATAAATATTTTAATTCAGTTGGTAAACCATGTTTTGCCAGTACAGAACCCATCATGTCGAAATAAGGCTTACCCCAGCTTTTCATTTTATTTAAACTGGAGCTTCTCCTTTGCACATAACCTTTTACAAAAGAAATGGCATGTGGGTTTAATTTGGCATTAAAGCCCGGAGTATTGGAGGCAGCCTCAAATAAATTTTTGAACCCTTCCCTTGGATTGCCGATCACCTGGTGCCTTTCAACCACCTGCTCTTTTATTGTTGAATCATTTATTAACCGGATAGATGTATCCTGTTGAACATCAGCAGCAAATCCATAAAAACTAAAGAAGATGAAATGTATGGTAAACAATAATAGTTTTTTCATCAGAAGATTTTTAATGTCCATCAATTCACAAATTCAAGATCAAACCTTATTGTTATCCCGCCTCAGCAATGCGGAATTAAAGTGGCAGCAAAGATACTTTATGTAAGCAACTTCACCTATAAAGCAGGTATTTTAATAGAGCTTCTAATGTTAAAAACGAAAAAAATGCCAGTTTCAAAACTGGCAAAAAATAATTTAAAGCTCTAAGTAACTGGTAAATAAACCCTTAAGGCTGCGGCGTAGACGTTGTGGTTGGATTTGCAGAAGGACGCTCTTTTTCAGAAACACCTTCTTCAATTTCTCTGCGCACATTCGTTTTAGCATCATTAAATTCTCTAACTCCTCTTCCCAATCCACGCATTAATTCAGGAATTTTTCTACCGCCGAACAATAATAAAATTATAAGAGCTATCAATATAATTTCAGAGGTGCCAAAATTTCCCATAATGGAATTTTTTTATTGATTAACAAAGATAATATTATTTACGAAGTAGCTCCTTTTTTGGATTTAGGCTAAAATTTAGATGTGAGACTTGTATTCTAAATAAAAGATTAATAGAACCTATGCAGATGGCAAAGCTGCCCTCTTTTTTTCCTGAATTCTCGCACTTTTGCCGCTGCGTTCCCTTTGATAATACAATTTAGCCCGGCGTATTCTCCCAGATTTATTTAATACTATAGATTCTATGTTCGGGGAATAAAACGGAAAAATTCTTTCAACACCCACACCATCGGAAATTTTCCGAACCATGAAAGTAGCAGTAGCTCCGGTACCTTGTTTTTTTATAACATCTCCTTTAAAGGATTGAATTCTCTCCTTATTTCCTTCGATAATTTTATAATTAACTGTAATATTATCTCCTGCCTTAAACGTTGGAAATTCTTTTTTTTTGGAAAGCTGTTCCTGAACAAAGGCTATAGCGGGGTTCATGATCTTAAATTTAGGACGGCAAAGGTAGGAGAAAAGTGAATTGTTAGTACCAGATCAAATTTTAAGCTCCCATTTTCATAAACGGGATTGGAACAAAGCTGGAATATGATTTCTATAACAATCGCATATGCTCCTCATCTGTTAATCCTTCCTGCACTTCGTTATATTCCACTATAAAATTATTAATACCTTCTCCTGTAATGAGTTTTATAAAACGCTGCTGTATTAACTCCAGTAAAGAAAGAAAAATGAAAATGGCATGCACCCTGTTTTCTGCTTCCTCAAAAACTTTTTCAAAAGACAAACTTCTTTCCCGCTGTGCAATAGCAATCATTTCCGCTTTAGTTTGCTCCATGGTATAGTTATACCTTACCACAGTGTGCTTTGGCTGATTAAATCTATCCTGGTAACGCAACATTACCCGTTCAAAAGACTTCATCAGCTTAAACAAAGTAATAGCTTGTATTTCAGTACCTTCTCCTGCTTCTTCACCAATGTGGGATAGCTCTTTTGTTATATTCCCCCGCTTTATCAACAGCATTCTCTCCGCTTCCATTACTGCCAGTTGCGCAGCCACTTCTTTGTATCTTTTATACTCAAGGATTTTATCAATAAGTTCCTGCCGGGGATCAATCTCATTTCCTGTTGCATCCAGCTCCTTACGCGGCAAAAGCATTTTAGCTTTTATACGCATCAGGTTAGAAATAAATAAAATAAATTCGCTTGAAAGTTCAATATTCAATGCCTCTTGTTCACGTATATAGGCAAGAAAATCATCAATGATATTGGTTATTGGTATATTATAAATATCCAGTTCATCGCGTTCAATAAAAAAAAGCAGCAAATCAAACGGACCCTGGAATTGGGGCAGCTTTATTTGATACGTTGTTGCCATTATACTGTTCTTTGATTTTTAACTGAATCCCTGATCTCAATCAGCAATTTTTCAGACAGAGTAAGTTCCGGAGCAGCAGCCGGCGCCTCTTCTTTTTTCCGGTTCCACCTGTTAACTGCTTTAATAATAAGAAATAACACAATTGCTATAATTATAAAATCAAAAATAGCCTGTAACAGAAGCCCTATTGGAAAAACAGTTCCGCCAACTACAAAAATTAATTCTTCAACAGTGGCTTTCCCCATTACTAAACTAATAAGTGGCATAATAATGCTCGCTGTCAAAGCTGTAATTATTCTTCCAATAGCAGCTGCCAATACTACGGCAATTGCAAGGTCCATTACATTGCCTTTAAGGGCAAACTCTTTAAATTCTTTTACAATTTTCATAGCAGAAATTTAGAAGTGTAATTTAAAAAATCTAAAATAAAATCATTTACTTTCCTTATTAAGATCGGGGTATTTCATTTTCAATTCTTGTAAGGCGGTGACCATAGTTTTTGCAATCAAATATTCCTTGTACCAATTTTGATCAGATGGTACAATTGTCCAGGGAATAGCGCTGCAATTCTCAAAAACATCTTCATACATCTGCATGTACTTCTCCCATAGTTTTGCTTCCTCAAAGTCTTTTTCATTGTATTTCCAGCGTTTTTCAGGGTTTGATATTCTTTCCTGCAGCCGTTCTTGTTGCTCTTCCGGGGAAATATGCAAATAAAATTTAAATAGTAGTGTGGAGTTATGCAAAACCAGCAATTCTTCAAAGTTATTAATAGCATCAAAACGCTTTTGTGCTGTTGCATCATCACACCAGCCATGCACACGTGTAATAACTACATCTTCATACTGGCTGCGGTTAAAAATCTGCATCATACTTTTTGCAGGCGCATGATGATGAATACGCCATAAAAAATCATGGTTAAGTTCTTCTTCTGTAGGAACCTTAAAAGATTTTACCTGAACACCTTGAGGGTTTAATTGTCCGAACACATTCTTTATTACTCCATCCTTGCCACTTGCATCCATGCCTTGCAGTATTACCAGTATAGCGTGTTTACTTTCTGCATACAAAAGGTTTTGCAATTCATCTAACTCCTGCAACAATTTTAAAGTTTTTTCCTTAGTTGTTTTTTTCTCAAACTCTTTTGGTGCCTTTGTATCTATTTCTTTTAAGTGGTGCATAATAATTTAGTTGTTCAAATGTAAACCATCTGCACTTTTGCACATATATGAAAAGGGAAAAGGTGATAAACTGGATGATTTTTATCACGCTTTGTTTTATCTGGGGCAGTGCTTTTATCTTAATGAAATGGAGTAAACAGCAGCTTAACGGATACCAGATTGGTGCTATTAGGATTTTTTCCGCAGGATTGGTTTTCCTGCCCTTTGCAATACCTCACCTGGCGAAAATTCCTTGCCGAAAAATATTGTATGTAATACTTACAGGAATGCTTGGTAATTTTTTTCCTGCTTTTTTGTTTGCAATTGCTATAGAAAATAAGATTGATAGCTCACTGGCGGGTATCCTTAACTCACTGACTCCTTTGTTTGTTATTGTACTGGCTATTTTCTTTTTTAAAACCAAAGTACAGGTAAAGCAGGTTATTGGTGTTATGGTTGGATTTTTTGGTTTATTACTACTTAGTTTATCACAAGGAGGAATTAGTACTGCAAACTATACCTATGCATTACTAATATTAATTGCCACTTTTATGTATGGCGTAAATGTAAATATTGTAAGCTATTATCTTAAAGAAGTAGATCCTATTCAATTGGCTACAGTTTCATTAGCATTTATGAGCATACCGGCGGGTATTATATTGTGGCAGCAGGATGTAATTCAGTTTATCAAAGATGTTCCGGCATCGCGTCTGTCTATTATAGCAGCAGCTTTGCTGGGTATTATAGGCAGTGCTTTTGCAACAGCTTTGTTTTATGTTTTAATAAAAAGAGCCGGCGGACTATTTGCATCCTTGATAACCTATGGTATACCTGTAGTAGCAATCATTTGGGGAGTTTGGGGCGGCGAAGATGTTACACCAATGCAGATTGGTTGCCTTGGAATGATATTAGGTGGAGTTTATTTAGCAAACAGAGCCTAAACCGACATTATTTCTTTTTCCTTTGCTGTAAGATGTTTCTCCACTGCAGCAATATGTTTATTCGTTAGCTCCTGAACATCCGTTTCGGCGTCTTTTGCGGCATCTTCACTTAAGCCGTTTTTTTGTGCTTTTTTAATGCTTTCAATTGCCTCACGCCTGATGTTGCGAATAGCTACTCTGCAATGCTCTCCTTCAGCTAAACATCTTTTTACAAGTTCCCGTCGCCGTTCTTCTGTTAGTGGTGGTAAAAAAATCCGAATGATATTCCCATCGTTTTGTGGATTAAAACCAATGTTGGCAGCTATTATTGCACGTTCTATAGGTTGCAGCATGTTTTTTTCCCATGGCTGAATGCTTAACGTACGGGCATCCATAACACTAATGTTGCATACCTGGTTTATAGGTGTTGGTGAGCCGTAATAATCTGCCATAATGCCATCCAGCATTTGCGGATTGGCTTTTCCTGCTCTTATTTTTACTAATTCACTTTCCATGTGGCCAATTGCCTTTTGCATGGAGTCTTCGGCTATTTCAAGTGTTAGAGAAATATCTTCTGACATACCTCAGATATTTTATCAGGCAAATCTAATAAACAGGAACAACTTGAAATGAAAGATTATTGTTCCGCTACTGCGGCTTCTTTGTTTATGGATACAACTTTAGTAGCAGGCTGTAGCGCAGGTTCTGCATTTTGTTGCAATGAATTAGATAATGCTGGTCTTGCAACAGGTTTCTTTATGTAAAGAAGTGTCGACAAAAAAACAAAAGCAACGGATATGATGATAAACATTGTATAAGTAGGGCCTAAAGCTCTTCCCAGGTAAGCAATAGCAATAAAAAACATATTAAGCAGAAGGCAGAAGGCTGTTACATATTTAGGATTTAATCCTCTATCTAATAATAAATGGTGAATATGATTTCTATCGGGAGAAAAAGGAGAACGACCATGGAAAATACGTATACTGAATACACGTAGCGTATCTGCCAGGGGCACCATCAGTATAGAAAAACCAACAGCTACAGCAGATTGTATTGGCAGAGCCACAGTGGCTTTGTCTGCAACGGTAATGAATTTTATAACTAAAATTGCATTAATTAATCCCAACAGTAAAGAACCGGAATCTCCCATGAAAATTTTTGCCGGGTTATAATTAAAAATAAGAAAAGCAAAAAGGCTTCCAGCCATTGAAAATGCCAGCAATGCATATGCAGGCATATCTACCAGAAAAAAATAAATCCCAAATATACTCATTGTTAAAAGGCCCAAAGTGCCGGCTAAACCATCTACCCCATCAATTAAATTAAAGGCATTGATAATAACAATGATGGTAATATAAGAAAGAGCAAGACTGAAGGCTTCTGGGAGTTGAGTAATTCCAAGTAACCCATGCATACTGTCTATACGGATGTTACCCAAATGTATAAGTATAGCTGTAGCTATTACCTGGCCTAGAAATTTTTTTGTTGCTGAAAGGATCATAATGTCATCTTTAACTCCCAGGAAGAAAATGATAACAGAAGCGGCAAAAAAATACTGGAACTCAGGATTAAATTGTGCAGAAATAGATAGCAATACAGCAATGAAAAAACCACCGAAAATACCAATACCGCCTAACGATGCAATTGGTTTGGTATGCAGCTTACGTTCATCAGGAAGATCGTATAATTTCTTTTGCTGTGCTATTTCTATAATTACCGGAATAGCCATAAAAGTGATAATGAATGAAACAGAAGCAGTTAACAAGATATTCAGCATACGCCGGATTATGGGGTAACAAAAATAGGTTTTACAACCTAAGTTTCCAATACTTTTTAAGTTATCTGTCCAGTAACGTTGGGTCTATCAAAGGATGTGGCTGCATTAGATGCCTTGTACAAAAAAAAGGTTGCACATTTGCAAACGTCAGCATTAGAACCTTTTTATTACTAAAGGTTTAAAGACTTAAATAAAATTTTATGCCAGAGCTTAAGGATATTGCTTCTCAAATAAGAAGAGACATTTTACGAATGGTGCACGGGGCAAACAGCGGCCACCCTGGAGGGTCTTTAGGATGCACGGAATTTTTCACTGCATTATACTTTCAGGTAATGAAACGAAAAGAGGGGTTTGATATGAATGCAACCGAAGAAGATGTATTTATTGTTTCTAACGGTCATATATCCCCGGTTTTTTATTCTACACTTGCCCGCGCCGGGTATTTTGATTTAAAAGAACTGGCTACCTTCCGCAAAATAGATTCCCGTTTGCAAGGACACCCTACTACTCACGAGGGACTGCCTGGTGTCCGCGTAGCAACAGGGTCTTTAGGGCAAGGTATGAGTGTAGCTATAGGTGCAGCATTAGCTAAGAAATTAAATAACGACAATAAACTTGTTTTTTCCTTGCATGGAGATGGGGAATTGCAGGAAGGTCAAAACTGGGAAGCAATAATGTTTGCACCGGCAAATAATGTTGATAATTTGATTGCTACAGTTGACCGTAATGGCCAGCAGATTGACGGGCCTACTCATAAAGTACTGGATATAGGAGATGTAAGGAAGAAATTTGAAGTTTTTGGATGGCATACCCTGGAAATGAACGGTAATGATATGGAGGAGGTTGTCCATATATTATCTGAAGCAAAGGCTATGACAGGTAAAGGAAAACCTGTTGCGATAATAATGTACACAGTAATGGGTAAGGGCGTTGATTTTATGGAAAACGACCATAACTGGCATGGTGTAGCTCCAAATGATGAGCAGTTACAAAAAGCTTTACAACAATTACCGGAAACTTTGGGGGATTATTGAAGGGGTTAAGATAGGTTTAAGGCCTAAGTTTCTTCAAGCGATAGATATATTTCCAGTGTGCTCATTGCCAATTGCCTACTGCCTAATGCTAATTGCCCATTGCCTATTGCTTTTACCTTCCACCTTACATGCTATTCTTCCCGTAACATAAATTGCTGCCGTGCAGCCTTACGGGCTGGTATCCACGAAGCAATCAATGCTATTATCAAAACTGTGC
>JBHENB010000034.1:507-25698 GCA_046262255.1 Chitinophagaceae bacterium | reverse complement strand
AGGATGAGCAGTATAGCAACAACAATAGTCACCACCAAACCTAATACAAGTGAAATTATCCAGGCTCTTGTGATCGTCTCTTCGGTTACATTTTCCATTACGTTTGTTTTTCAGTTTCGTGCAATGCTGTTGCCACTGCACCGGCATTTGATAATATCGTATCCGCTTCATTTAATATATCAACTGCTGTATGATTAGTGTTTTGCAGCTCCCATATACTTAAAGTATTTTGCTTTATATTGACCACAATACCTAAGGCTGCATTCGCCAGTTTAAGAATTCTCCTGGCAGCAACTAAAATCAGAATGAGCAGCACAGCAGCAATAACTACAATGACACCAGCAATTGCAAGCCCGATATAAAACCTATTTAAATATTCGGAATCATTCATATATTATTGTTGCTTTACCTCAGCTTTTGCAGCTTTGGAAGCGCTTTGGCTTCGTGGTTTGGAACCTGGACGCACACTGCTTTGAAATTGTATCTTACTGTAAAAATAATGTGCTACTTTCTGTAAGGTACTTGCTTCTTCCACATGACCCCATCCTGATGGTACATGATTATTTTTATTCCATAAGGGAGTACGGTTGGCATACATCATTGAAAATCGCCTCAGGTTGCGTATAAAATATCCTGTGGTTTTGGATGTGGTAGATGATACAATGGTACCCGGTGGTTTTGTATAAAATGGTGAAAAATTATCAGGGAAACCGGGCATGGTACAACCAATGCATGGCGCACCCACATTCATACAACCACCCACATGATTAAGTGCACCACGCTTGTTTATATTGCATTGCACTACCGGGCCCCAGCAACCTATTTCAACGAGGCATTCTTTGTCCCCGAACTTTTTTGCAAAGGTGCCTTCTTCATAAAATCCGCCCCGGGTGCAGGTCTGATGAACCGTATCTGTAAAAAGCCACGCAGGTCTGCCCAGGCTGTCAAATTCGGGTAAAGGGCCAATGCCCTGCAAAAACATCAATACAGCAGCAACAGTCTCAGTAAAATTATCGCCCTGCGGTGCACAACCGGGAATATTAATTACAGGCAAACCAAAAGTGCTTCTATAATCTTCCCCAAGGAAATCCATTAAGCCCATGGAACCAGTCACATTCCCGGCGGCAGCAGGAATACCACCCCAGGTTGCGCAAGTGCCGATGGCTATAACTGCTGCAGCATAGGGGGCCATCAAAGCGAGCATATCTGCAGTAGGGAAAGGTTGCGGTTCGCCATCCACCATACGTGTACCCAAGCCAACCCAATAGCCACCATTCTCATCGTTCAATCTCTCATCCGGTACAGAGCCTTCATAGACAACTACGAATTGTTTACCCAATTTGCCTTGCATAGCCAGGTGAAAGGGTGCCATGAATTCTTCCCCGGCGGGTACAGACAAAACTGGATGCATTAAAACAATTTGCGGTAATCCCGGCATATTACCGGTGAGAAGGGCTTCTGCCGTGGGGGACGTAGCACCAATTGTAGAAACTGAGCAGCCATCACAACTCATCCCGGCCAGCCAGAAAACATACACCTGATCCAACGCATCGGCCTCTAATGTAGGTTGTGAAGTGACCATATGGAATGGTTATTTTTCTAAAGTTAGAAACCTTATCAAAAGCCTATCGTTTTATTTATAGAAAACATTTTCTAATCTGAAATCATCCATTGCTACTTTCTTCATCCAGCTTTTTATTTTCAACCTTTTTTGCCTTTTCAGCAATTTCAGGATCTGCAATCATTTTACCCCCTCGTACAGTTCCGCCAATTAAAATTCCTGCGCTTATAATAATAATGTCTTTTATAATATACTGACCCGAAAGGGTTGGAACTACCGGAATGATTTTAAAAACTTCTGAAGAAAAAAGCACAACCGGAGATATGGCACCTATTAATTGTAATAATAGTAAAAGCAATGTTGCCCGCAAAAATTTACCGGCTATTAAACCAATGCCTATCAGGCATTCAAGCGTAGCAAGTCCTTTAGCCATTGCATTATCAGAAAGCAGGTCAAAAGTCAGCACCCGGGTTGTACGCAAAGCCAGATCTTCTATAGGACTTAAGCCGGGAAAATATTTTATAAATCCAAACCAGAAAAAAATGATACCAATACTAATGCGCAAAAATATTATGCCGTTAGCTGCCATCCAGTGGGTTAACTTGTTTTCTTTATTTGTTGACATAATTATTAATTACAAATTAAATTCAATAAAGTAGCTACTGCTTTTGATTTAAAGATAGATTTTTAAAAAGCCATGTCGTTGTATCTTAAAAGCACTTATTTAACTAATCTAACCACTATTTAGCTTAAATACTGTAGATTGATTTTTTACAAAAGACGTAGATAATTAATGCACTTTCAATTTTACATGCATTTAGAGTATGATAAAAAATGTGCTTAAATTCGTAATAACCATTTTGAAACACACAAAAACATATATACTTGACCGGGCATTAAAGCTATTCAATAAAAACGGGTTTGTAAATGTACGCCTGCAGCATATTGCTGACTATGGCGACATCAGCGTAGGTCATTTGGCCTATCACTATAAGAATAAAGACTGCATTGTAGATTCACTGTACGACCAGCTAAAGGAAGCACAGGAAAAGTCCTTGTATGAATTCAGAATGGCCCATCTTTTTGAAGATATCAACCGCCAGTTGCGGAATATATTTGAATGCCAGAAACATTACCTGTTCTTTTATTTGGATACTCTGGAAGTGTTACGGGCCTACCCTGCCATCAAGGAAAAACACCAGCAACACATTAACTGGCAGATACAACAAATAGAATGGATGTTTAATTTTAATGTGGACAGAAATACTTTTCAAATACCAGTTCGTGAAGGCCAATACAATCAGTTAGCGTGGCTCTTCTGGATGACGATGGATAACTGGATGTATGCCCGCCAGATCAAAGGGCTGGATCATCTGGATGAAGAAACTTTTATCAATGACCTTTGGATGTTAATGACGCCTTATCTAACCGATGAAGCACATGCGGAATTAAAGATGTTGAGCACCAATTCAAACCTGCGTTTTAATAATTCCTAAATCTATTGAAATATCCAGGCACATGGCATATACACCTCAAAGGGCAGGTGCAGGGTGTAGGCTTTCGTCCCTTTATATACCAGCTTGCACAACGATTCGGCTTAACCGGTTGGGTAAATAATACTACTGACGGTGTTCACATAGAGTTCAATGCAGAAGAGTTAGTTGCACAAAATTTTTATAAGGTTATTATTGGCGAAGCTCCCAGCTTGTCCCACATCACTTCACATGACCTCAATCAAGCTGTCACTGTAACTTATGAAGATTTTAAAATTATTTCAAGCAACGACGAAGGCAATCCTGTTCTTGACATTTCTCCCGATTTTGCAATGTGTGAAGATTGCATAAAAGAGATCAGCGACAAAGAAAACCGTCGTTATGGCTACGCTTTTACCACCTGCACGCAATGTGGCCCCCGTTATTCCATCATTGATCAATTACCTTACGATCGGGACAATACAGCAATGCAGGATTTCATAATGTGCAGAAAATGCAATGAGGAATATAATGATCCGGCAAATCGCAGGCATTTTTCACAAACCAACTCATGTGCTGATTGCCAGGTTGAGATGAAGTTGTTTGACAATAGCCAGAAAATTGTTGAAGAAGACCAGGATAAAATTATAAGCAGAATTTGTAAATTCTGGAATGATGGAAAGTTAGTGGCTCTAAAAGGGATCGGAGGATACCTGCTTACCTGTGATGCGTCTAATAAAAAAGCAATTGAGCAACTGCGAAAAAGAAAGCACCGGCCATCCAAACCCTTTGCATTAATGTTTCCGGATATAAATCTGTTAAAAAGTGAAGTATATTTAAATGAACAGGAACATAAACAACTGCTAAGTGTTGCTGCACCCATTGTTGTCTTACAATTAAAAGAAAATATAGATACAAGACTGGCATTAGATGAAATTGCCCCGGGACTTTCAAGTATTGGCGTAATGCTTCCATATACTCCGCTTTACAAACTCTTGTTACAACATTTTTCAAAGCCTATTGTTGCTACCAGTGCCAATATCAGCAATGCGCCAATTGTATTTCAAAATACAAAGGCATTAAACCAACTGAATACTATTGCTGATTATCTATTGGTTCATAATCGTGAAATAATAGCGCCACAGGATGATAGTGTAGTTACATACAGCCGTCACTCACATCAACGAATCACGCTTAGGCGTGCAAGAGGTTTTGCTCCTTTTTTTTGCAACAAAAATTTGTCGCTTCCTCACGTAACAGTTCTTTCAACAGGTGCATTGATAAAAAGTACTTTTACTTTATTACACCAGAAAAACATTCATATAAGTCAATATTTAAGCGACACAGATAATTTTGATGCGCAGGTGACTTTTAAAAAAACTTTGAATCGGTTTTTAAACCTGTTTCAATCAAAACCAGAAGTCATTTTGGTGGATAAACATCCCGGTTATTTCACTTCTTATCTGGGAGAACAACTGGCAAAGGAATGGGATAGTAAATTAGTGAAAGTGCAACATCATGAAGCTCATTTTGCATCTGTATTAGGTGAGCATAATCTGCTGGATGAAGCAGAACCGATATTGGGTGTAATATGGGATGGTACAGGATTTGGAAATGACAGGCAAATTTGGGGCGGGGAGTTCTTTGTTTATCATCAGCATAATTTTTCACGTGTTGGTCATTTTGACTATTTCAATCATTTTCTTGGTGATAAAATGGCTCTTGAACCGCGGCTCTCTGCTTTTTCTCTTTGTCACGAAATAGGAGAAGCAGGAGCCATTCTTCAACAAAAATTTTCACCAACTGAGTGGAGCAATTATCAAAAGCTCGTTGCATCAAATACACTAAAAACTTCCAGCATAGGAAGAATTTTTGATGCTGTTGCTTCTCTACTCGGGTTAATTGATAAAACGAGTTATGAAGGAGAAGCTGCAATGCTGCTCGAGGAAGAAGCACATCGCTATTTTAAAAATGAATTAGAAATTCCTGACGCATGGTTGAAAGAAGATGGATTGGAAAGTCCCTTAAAGACTCAATCATCAATAAGGAAAATTCTAAAAAAAGTTAAAGAAGGAAAAAATAAATCAGAAATAGCTGCCTGGTTTCATGTACAACTTGCTTTGCCTATAAAAAAGATCGCCAGTCAACATAAGTGTGATAAAGTTTGTTTTAGCGGTGGGGTTTTTCAGAATGGATTATTGATTGATTTGCTCATTAAAATATTAGGAGACAAGTATCAATTGTATTTCAATAAAGATCTTTCGCCTAATGATGAAAATATATCGTATGGACAAATAATAAGGTTTACACTCACTAACATCACGCCTTAATTAAATATTGTAAATTTATCAAATGGAAAGATACAGATGTCATAACATTTTCTCACTTTAACCTCAAACTATAACCATGTGTTTAGCTATTCCCGGAAGAATAAAATCAATCGAAGACCAAAAAGAGGGTTATATGCGCATGGGTAAGGTAGAATTAGGGGGTATAGTAAAAGAAATCAACCTGCAACTGGTGCCGGATGCTAAAGTGGATGAGTATGTGCTGGTGCACGTTGGTGTAGCTATTAGTGTTGTGGATGAAGAAGAAGCCAAAAGCTCTCTTGAATTTTTGAAACAAATGAATGAGCTGGATGAATTATATAATTCACCCGAGGAAAAAACTTTCTACGAGCCGGAGATGACAAAAGAAGAAAGAGTAAAAGAAGGTGAAGCTATCATTACAAAAATGAACTCATGAAATACTTAACCGAATACCGTGATCCTGTATTGGCAGCACAATACCTTGAGGAAATAAAAAAAACAGTGACCCGACCATGGACGATCATGGAAGTATGTGGCGGGCAAACGCATAGTTTGGTTAAGTATGGATTGCTGCAAATGCTTCCAAAAGAAATTACCATGGTACATGGGCCGGGGTGCCCTGTTTGCGTTACTCCAACACATTTAATTGACCGTGCAATTTATCTTGCTAAAGAATGCAATGTTATTATGTGTTCTTTTGGTGATATGCTGCGGGTGCCAGGTTCTGACAAAAGTTTATTGCAGGCAAAAGCAGAAGGCGCTGATGTACGCATTTTATACTCACCATTGGAAGCAGTAAAACTGGCTCAGCAAAACCCGGATAAGGAAATTATATTTTTTGCTGTAGGATTTGAAACAACTGCACCTGCCAATGCTTTGTCAGTAATTCAGGCTCATCAACTGGGTTTGAAAAATTATTCCATCATTGCTTCTCATGTACTGGTGCCGCCTGCAATGGAAGCTTTATTAAGTGATTCGGAAACGGTGGTACAGGCATTCCTCGCTGCAGGTCATGTATGTACTATAATGGGCAATAGCGAATATTACCCTATAGTTGAAAAATACAAGGTACCAATTGTTGTTACGGGTTTTGAACCAATCGATTTGCTGCAGGGGATCTTAATGGTAGTGCGACAACTGGAGAATGGTGAATACAAAATGGAAAATCAATACGCACGGGTTGTTCGTGAACGTGGTAACCTGCCTGCGCAGGAAGCTATCCTGGAAATTTTTGAAATAAGCAACCGGATGTGGCGCGGCATGGATATTATCCCCCAAAGCGGATTAGAAGTAAAGGAAAAGTATGCTGCGTTTGATGCCACCAAAAAATTTAATGTGCCGTTGAAAGATACCAAAGAAAATGCAACCTGTATTGCCGGCGCAATAATGAAAGGATTAAAAAAACCTTTGGACTGTATAAACTTCGGTACAGCCTGTAAGCCTTCCCATCCTTTAGGTGCACCTATGGTTTCATCGGAGGGTTCCTGTGCCACGTATTATCATTTTTATTCGGCATTGAACGAGGCTGAAAAAGTGGAAGCGTGATGGTACAGTGATACAAAGCCCGATAAATATATAGTGATGAAGAGTGCGACGCAAGGGACGATGCCACAAAGAACTAAAGCCTGAATCAAAAAAAATTTAATGCTGGTAACAGAAGACAATAGAAAAATAAAAATGCAACTACAATGTCCCATGCCGCAACTGGACTTTGACATCATTACATTGGGACATGGAAGTGGTGGTGTGTTGACTCATAACCTGCTCAATAGTGGTGTTTTCGATATTTTAAAAAACGATTTTCTAGATCAGCATCATGACGGCGCATTTCTTCAATTGACTAATCCTGTGGCTTTTTCAACAGACAGTTTCGTTATCACCCCCATATTTTTCCCCGGCGGAAACATTGGTGAACTGGCGGTGAACGGAACAGTAAATGATTTGGCGATGTGTGGTGCTACACCCCGATATCTTTCCTTAAGTTTTATAATAGAAGAAGGACTGCCCGTAAAAGAATTCTGGGACATTTTGGTTTCCATAAAATTCGCATGTGATGCAGCAGGTGTAAAAGTAGTGACCGGAGATACCAAGGTAGTAGAAAGAGGAAAGGGAGATAAAATTTTTGTAAACACAAGCGGTATAGGAGAAATACATCCGAAAGCCAAGATCGCTGCGATCAATGTGAAGGCAGGAGATAAAATAATTGTAAGCGGTAATGTAGCCACGCATGGTGTTGCTATTATGTCAGTACGGGAGGGGTTGGTATTTGAAACACAACTTGAAAGCGATACCTGCAACCTTTCACCTACAGTCAATGATCTTTTAGATCTTTTTGGAGAAGACATTCGCTTTTTGCGTGACCCAACACGTGGCGGAGTTGCTACTGTTTTAAATGAATTGGCGAAAGAAAGTGGATTGGGGATTGATATTTTACAAAACCTGATACCATTGAGTGAGCAGGTAGAAGGCGCTTGTGAAATGTTGGGGTTGGACCCCTTATATGTGGCAAATGAAGGAATTTTTATTGCCGTTGTAAAAGCAGAAATAGCGGAGCAAGTACTTGATGTTCTGAAAGAGTCAAAGACTGGCAGCAATGCCGCAATCATTGGTTCTGTTGTTGCAGACCATCCAAAGCAGGTGATTTTAACCAGCAGCATTGGCGGCAGGCGAATGTTGAATATGCTGACGGGAGAACAGTTGCCAAGAATCTGTTGAGGAGAGCAAGTATTAATGCTTTGCTCCGATGGGGGCAAGTATATTACAGGTCAGAACTAGTTTGTGGATGTTGGGGTAGTAAATTCTGCGTATTGAATCCATTTGAGTTTGTTCCCTGATTAGTACGGCAATATTGATTTAAGATTTTATTTAGCCTTTGAAAACTTAAATGTTGTTATTAATAGTGGTATAAGCACTACATTTTTCCATCATTTGCATTTTCGCTAAATTCTATAAGCCTTTGCCTTCTTGTATCAACCTTTAATGTAAAAATATCTGGTCTTGAATAATGTCCCGAAGGGTCAAAGTTGTGCCGTTCTTTTATCACTTCGTTTACATCAATGGTAGCTGTTAATAAAACTTCCTGGTTTATAACAGGTTCAATCACCCAACTTCCATCTGGCGCAGCCATACAAGATCCTCCATTCCCTAAATAATCGGGTGCATTGGCAATGATCTTTTCATGATGAGGAATAGCGCTATTAATATCTTCCTTACGCATCAGGCCTGAAGCAGCAATAACATAGGAACGTGATTCTTTTGCTATAAAACGTGTAATGTCTTCTGTATTTCTAACACTTCCCGGCCATATAGAAATATGTAAATTTTCGCCTTGCGCATATAATGTAGTTCTGGCAAGAGGCAGCCAGTTTTCCCAGCAATTTAAACCTCCTACTGTAAATGCTCCTAAAGAATGAACAATTAAGCCTTTACCATCCCCGTTAGACCAAACCAGTCTTTCTTCATAAGTTGGCACCAGCTTTCTGTGTACAGATCGTATCGTTCCTGACTGGTCAATATAAACAAGGCTGCAATACAAGCTATGGTTGCCACGGTCTGCCGGTCTTTCAATACAACCCAGGTACACCGCAATCTTGTTTTTGAATGCAGCATTACAAATAGTTTGCAGGTCACCATTATTGATTTGTACTGATTGATTAAAATAATGAGCAAAAATTTCTTTTTGAACACCCGAATTAAAACGGGCACCATCAGTCAATTCAACCCAAAACGGATAGCCTGGTATCAGCCCTTCACCAAAAACAACCAGTTCACAACCCTTTATGCCTGCTTCATCTATCTGCGCAATAACTTTCAAAATGGTTTCCTGCTTATTTAGCCAAACAGGGGCAATTTGAGAGATAGCTATTTTAAGCTCCGTTTCTTTCATTTTTTACGATTGATAACATTATTCTTGCTTTATTACACCAAACATTGCTGCAAGCAATAATATGACTGGATCAAATATGCAAGATGTTATATTGCAGCGATATCAGTTGAAATAATTAATGTACAATTTAGTTGATAAATTACCAGGTATCCAGAAAGAATAATAAAGATGAATAAATTAACTGTTGTTGTTGCGTCCAATAACCCGGTAAAAATTAATGCTGCTATCGGCGGATTGATGTCTATGGTTCCTCTCAGTCATTTTGTGAAATAAATAATTATGAAGCTAGATAAGGTCAATAAAATTTATATTCTTTTGCAATTTGTTTCTTGATTCTTAATTCCTGCCAGGCATAGCCAATCATAAAAATATAACCTGCCGCCACCAACCACAAATTTTCCAATACAGGATCGAATTGATAAGCTGCATAGCTTAGTACAGCCGTAAAAGACCAGATGATAGCATAACGGTAAGGTGTTAAAACAGCCAATGCAACCGGTAAGCAAATGTACCAGGGATGTATTGTAGTTGAAAATAGATACCAGATAGTAATAATGAATAGAGCTTTGTTGAAAAACAATGGATTAGTTTTTTTCTTATCCCGAAATGATAGAAATAAAATAATACCTGTAGCGATTGAATACAATACCGGACCAGCGAGGGCAATGATATTGTAACCTGTTATCATGGTTCCAATCCCGCGGATTATATAATAAACACTTGCATTGAATTCAAATTTGCGAAAATACAGGTCAACGCTATTCAATAGGTGTTGTGCAGTAACAACATCAAATAACAAAGCAAATAATACAAACGCGGTAATTGCTGTTAAAAAGGAATACAGCAAACCTTTTTTCCAACCCAATATATTGATGATCAATGGAAGAAAAAGGATAGGAATTAATTTGCTGGCAACGCCTAATCCTAAACAGATGGCTGAACCTTGCCATTTGTTTTTAATAATGAATAAGAAAGCAAGTAAAACAAACAAGATCATTACTCCATCCAAATGTGCATTCATTGTAAGCTCTGTTATTACCAAGGGATTTAAAATGTATAATAATGACAAGTGTTTTGATAATACCAGTTTTTTTAATAATTGAATCAACAAAAAAAATATAGCACCTTCTGCAATAACGATGATACTCTTCAGAAATACTATGGCAGTGTATACATTCAATGGAAATAATTTAGCAGCTAACCAAAAAATACCTTGCAACACTGGTGGATATATCGTATAATTATTCTGTGAATTCAATTGACCAAACAACTCCATTGTAATGCCTTTAAGTGGCTGCATTTGCATGATTTCAGATGGCGGGTAACTAAAGGGATTAATACCATTTGCAGCCAGCCGCCCATCCCAGATGAAGCGATACACATCCTCAGAAAGATCAGGAACAGAAAACAAAAGCAGGATGCGGAAGAATATTCCTCCAACTAATAAGTGTTTGAAATGCGTAATTGAAAAAAACTTGCAGCCTATAAAGTAAGCAGCAAACAAAAATGTAAATAGAGAAAGGACTTGTAAAAAATTTTCTCTTGCGGTATGATATGCTAACCAGTAATAAACAACTCCACTTAATAAAAATAAACCATAAAGCAACGGTGTTTTTGCGGAGTACCTCATTAATCATAATGCCTTAATTGCAAGGTATCAATATAAGTGCTATCTCTAAGAGCATTGTGTTTCCAGTAATCGAGCCAGATCGTTTTTTTTCTAATTGCCTTAGTCGTTAGCAATTTTTTATTATTTCCGAAACCATCGGGGTAGGTTTCTTCCCATCCCAATATTTCGTGTGGAAATATATTTTTAAAATAGATCTTTAATGTTCTATTGAAAGCAGGGTATTGAATGGTAAATACTTTTATAGTTGTATCCATTCCAGAAAAGTTACCATTAGCCGACAAACTTAATATTGCGTATTCTTTTTTGAGAGCATTGTGTGATAAACGTTGCCAAAACAAACCTGGAATAACTGACATTCTTCCTATGGGCAAAGTGGAAGGGTTAATACGGATGCGGCTCCATAGTTCATCTTCAAACACATCAGCATTTATTTTCTTATCCTGCTCGCCTTCTTTTTCAAAATAAGAATGCAGTTGCCAGTTATAATTATCTCCTTTCAATTTCAATTGTGAAAAAGTATGTCCGCACCATTCCTGTGAAGAGCAATTTGCTTTTACTGCCTTTTCTGTTCCAGCCTTTGAAACCGGTGTAAAAACAGACAGCATCATGGAGTAAGGATAAATACCGGTAAAGAAGTTTTTTGTCATATTCATTTTCAACACCCGAACCTTTTTACTTGTTTTTCCAGGGTCATCCAGCTTTACTACTTTGTCTGTAGAAAAATCTTCAGTCACAAAAATGAGCACAGCTTCACCCTCTCTTATTTCGCCATAACGGGCTTGATGTAAAGTATAGCTGCTTAGCTCTGCTTTGCCTGCATACCATGTTTTTTTAAACACTTCAGATGGTGGCTCCGGTTGTTGTTTACAAGAACACATAAAGCATGTAAAAAGAACAAGAAGTAATAAAATATTTGCATGCATTTTACCAGTATTTAAAAATGGTGGTAATAATTTTATACCCCGCCAGCACTGTACCTTTTACTGTTCCGCTGATTTTGGATAATCCTATACGTTTTCGATAACTCACCGGCACTTCAACAACTTTCATTTTAGCTTTAGCTGCTTTTAATTGCATCTCAACTGTCCATCCATAAGTTGTGTCCTGCATATTTATCTCAAGCAGCTTATCATAACGAATGGCTCTGAATGGTCCAAGATCAGTATAAGTCACGCCATAGATAATTTTTAGTAATCGGGTGGCCAGCGAGGTCCCAAATTCCTGCTGGACTGTCATAGAGCCCCTTTCTTTTCTCCCCAATGCTCTCGATCCAATCACCATATCCATTCCCTCATTTATGATTGGCTGCAACAAGTAAGGCATTTCTTCAGGATGATCCGAATAATCGGCGTCAATAAAAACAACAATATCGGGTGCAGGTTGTAATTGTTTGATATACTCTATTCCTTTGAGGCACGCAAATCCATATCCCGGTCGTTTCTCCCGAAGCACTGTTGCGCCAGCATTAACTGCATTCACTTCTGTGCCATCGTTTGAATTATTGTTCACCACAACCACTTCATCTATTATTCCTGTAGGAATATCATTAATAACTTTTGCTATTGAATTCTCTTCGTTATACGCCGGAATGATGACAACTATTTTTGAGTTTTTAACCATGCAAGGCAACTATGGCTTTTTTTCTATTTTCCTCAATACCCCACCAAAACACCATAGAAAAACCAATGCTTGCCATTAGTAACAACGGCATACTACCATAATTACCAAGCTGAAACGCATGCACCAATCCAAATAAAAAATAGAAAACAAGCAATCCTTCTAGTACGGTCAACCAGTTGATATTTGTTTTTGCATACTTGCTTTTTAGCGCATTATCATTGCGGGAAATTGAATTGAATTTAGGTGTGCGTACAAAACCGGATTTTATCCCGAGATATCCCTGCAGAATTCCAATTGCATTGCTTAATGAAATACCGATAAAAAAAGCTACAAAGAGGGGAAAATATACAATAAACTGAAAAAGTCTTTTTCCAATACTGCCTGTTGTATTGTTCAAATAGGAAATAAAATAATGAAGTAAATAGATACACAAACTTATTCCTACAACACGGGAGATTTCAAATACAAAATTGTATTGTGGGAAATGTTCTTTTACAAATAATAAAGGCACGGTAAGCACGGCATAAGTAATGATGCTGATGAAGCCAAAACTGTATATAAGGTGAAAAGCACCATGCAACTTAACGGACAATGGCAGCGATGAAAAAATTAAATTTTTAAGATTTTTCCTCGCCGTTTCTGCACCACCTTTGGTCCACCTAAATTGCTGAGATTTTAAAGCACTTATTAACGGCGGTAGTTCTGCAGGAGTTGTAAAATCTTCCAGGTATTTAAATTGCCAGCCCTTCATTTGTGCCCTGTAACTTAAATCAAAATCTTCCGTCAGGGTATCGGCCTGCCAATTACCGGCATCTAGTATTGCTTCTTTGCGCCATACTCCGGCAGTGCCATTAAAATTGATAAAATAACCTCCTGCATTCCTTCCCAGTTGCTCAACACTGAAATGTCCGTCAAGTGCAATAGCCTGAAGTCTGGCTAGTAAAGATGACTCCTTATTTATGTGGCCCCATTTGGTTTGCACCACGCCTACATTTGGTTGTAAAAAGTACGGAATTGTTCTTTTCAGGAAATCTTTTGATGGGAGAAAATCTGCATCAAAAACCGCAATAAATTCTCCTCTTGCGAGACTCAAGCCATGCTTCAATGCACCGGCCTTGTACCCTTCACGGTTTTTACGTTGGATGTGGTGGATAGAAATATTTTGTTGCTGAATCATTGAAACTTTATGAGCTATGATATCAGAAGTTTCATCTGAACTGTCATCAAGTACCTGTATTTCTATTTTATCTTCTGGATAATCAATGGCCGCAACGGCATCTAACAACCTTTCAACTACATGCAATTCGTTGTACACCGGAAGTTGAATAGTAACAAAAGGAGTAAAATTGGTTTGGACAACCTTTTGTTTTTCCTTCCCGAAAGAACGGAGATAGTGAAAGATCAAATGCGCATCAAAAAGAGAATGAAACAAAACAAAAAAAATGACTAGTAAATACAATACGATAATAATATTTACTGCTACATGAAGCATTCAGGCACTTTATAATCAAAGGTATTTACAAATGAACAGTGATGTTATTATTTCCAATTGTAATGGGTTTGTCGTTTATCCTACCTTCTACTTTTCCGTTTTCCAATTTCAATACACCACGTGGACAAACAGATGCACAAATACCGCACCCGACGCAGGACGATCGAACAATGTTCTGCCCCCGCTGTGCATACCATCGCACATCTATACCCATTTCGCAATAGGTGGAGCAATTACCGCACGAAATGCATTGACCCCCATTAGTTGTTATCCTGAACCTTGATTTAAATCTCTGAAAAAACCCTAACAGAGCCGCCATGGGGCAACCAAACCTGCACCACACACGTGAACCCATTAAAGGATAAAACCCAACACCGATAACGCCGGAAAATATAGCGCCGATAAAGAAACCATACCATTTAGCAAAAGCTCCTGAAACAGAACCAAGTATACCTCCTTTATAGTAAGAATTCAACCAAAGTAAAATCGTTGTGACCGTAATTAACACAAGCACACTATGCACCATCCACCGTTCAACCTTCCATGCCTTTAAACGTTTGTCGGATAGATGCCGATAAGGATCACCGGCTGTTTCAGCAAGTCCACCACAACCACATACCCATGAGCAATACCACCGTTTACCATATTTATACGTTAAGATAGGTGTTGCAATAAAAGTCATTGTTGCTCCCCAGAAAACCATAAACACGCCGAGCTTGCCATCACTTGCTAATTGCGAAACATCCGCGGGAAATAAATAATTATATTTTAATGGCCAGAAGTAAGAAAAATAAAACTCAGGTTCATTTAACTTTTTTAAAAACATAGGAAGTAGAAAAGCAAATCCTAACTGGAAAAGCATTACTGAAAAAGTGCGGATAACATGATATCTGCTATGCCGGTATTTGCCAAGAAATCGTATGCCCATGGTCAACACAGCCAGCGTATAAAAAGCACCATACATGAACCATTGGTTAGCAGGTTGATTAGTGAGTAATTGACTAAGGGGATCGAAGATCCGGATCAAACCTTCAAATAAGTAGGAGAACCAGTAAATGATTATGTAAAAACCCGTAAGTATAATTGCAAAAATCCATGCTATTGTTCCTTTGTTGGTCATGCTTCTAAACATAATACCATTGTTACGAATGCCTGCAGTATCCTGGTAATAGGGTATGGCATAAAAAACAGCACCCAATGCAAACATGCCAACTATAAGTGATAGAAAAAGCGCAGGATTAGCCGTCCCGCCCCCAGCAGCAGCAGCAACCATCGCAAGAATGGCAATAGCCACACAGATGCCTCCTAGTTTTTGATAAATAGATTGCCCGACATTTTCTTCAGTAAGGGAAAATGATGGATATATAGCAGGGGATTGAGCCATAAAATTTTTTAAAATGAACTTGTTACCAATTGAGCGATATCATCAATTTCTTATTGCGGTTTATCTTTTTACCACTTTGCTGATCATACGCAGAAATAATATTCTTTTCATGCTTATCATTAAACTCAGGGTCAAAATTGAGGAGATGAAGGTTTGCCATTACATCATCTATCTTTCTTTTTTCCTGAAGCCACTTATCGCAGACAGCATGCCTCAGCCTCATTCCTAAAGCATTGAAGCCAATGATCGTTTCATCTTCTTTGCCATAAACAGCACGGAAACAAATCCTGCCATTCGGATGTTCCCAATAAAAAGAATTTTCATTCTCTTTTTGCTGTGCATTTACTATTCCATACGTCTGGTATTCAATATCAAAAAATTTAGCAGAGTTGAACCATGGGCCGGGGTTGTAGGCTGTTCTATTGCCACAAAGGGTTGAAGCCAGGGTTTCGCCATGAATTTTACCGGTGTACCATACCTGCTCCACTGCTTTTCTTCCCAAAGCCGGGGTCCTATGCTGCACACAATCTCCAATAGCATAAACATCCGGGACGTTGGTTTCAAAAGCGTCATTAACCAACACACCTCTGTCAGTTTCTATTTCGGTATTTGCTATAATATAAATATTAGGGCTTACACCAACGGTTACACCAACAAATTCACAAGCAATTTCTTCATCTTTATTGGTGATTATGGACGATACTTTTCCATCCCCTTTTATTTCTTTTAATTCTGTAGCAGTTCTTAAATCTACATGATGTTCTTTAATATGTCGAGTTATCAATTCTGCTTCTTCTTTTGGTAATATGTTGTTCCAGTAAGCATCTTCACGAATTAAAAAAGTAACAGCAATGTTTCTTGACAATAACATTTCTGCCATTTCAATACCAATCAATCCGCCACCAATTATCGCAGCTTTTTTAATACCTTTTGTATTTTCATTCATCAACACAACGTCGGGCATGCCATATAAACTTTGCACACCTTTTAAATTTATTCCTGTAAAATTTGGCTTGTTAGAAACAGAACCTGTGGCAATTACGAGCTTATCATAATTAATTTGTGAGCCGGTTTGCAACACAACCTTTTTGTTTTTTATATCAATTGATGTTACGTGATCTTTTACGAGTTGTATGCGGTTCTTCTGCCAAAACCAATCTTCATAAGGCTTGGTGTGCTCGTACTTCATGTGTCCCATATAAATGTACATCAGGGCAGTACGGCTATAAAAATGTTCGGTTTCTGAAGAGATCACGGTGATACTATCATTGCTTTGCTTACGGATATTTCGTGCGCAGGTGATGCCAGAAATTCCATTACCAATAATGACGATGTGTTGCGGCATAAACATTTCTTGAAATAATTTTTAAGAAAACAGCATATTAGCAGTTCGTGCTTCTGTCATCCATTTCATTTTTTTTACTTGCTTAAAATTATTGTAATGTTATTGTCCGCATTATTACAAACTACAATGTCGCCTTTCCCATCTCCGTTTAAGTCGGCAATTGCAATGCCTTTTGGATGATTTCCTACGGTGATGGCAGATTGCAATAACATACTTCCTTTCTTATTCATCAAGAACAAATAAATTTTATTACTGTCATTGTCCGAAGTTACAATGTCATTTATGCCATCGCCATTTACATCTCCTATTGCAATACGATTTGGAATTTTTCCCGCCTCAAATGGTGAACCTTTCATCATTGTAAATTTTCCTGTGCCATCACCGAGCAAAACAGTCAACCCGTTTTGTCCCTTGCCTTCTGCCATACTTCCCGGCGAATTAATAATGGCAAGGTCAGGTTTTCCATCTGCGTTTACATCACCTATTGCAATACCAAAAGGATTATCGCCACATGCAAAGGGAGAGCCGTTTGCCTCATCAAAACTTCCCTTCCTATTACCTAAAAGAACAGTAGCATTGTTTCCTTCCGTGTTTGTTGTAACAATATCATCCATTCCGTCATTGTTGATGTCTGCAGCACGAAGTCTTTGATAAGGACGCTTACCTACTTTATAAAACAGTCTTGAAGTTTTGAAAAGATTAGCACTATCGCCAAAAAGAACTTCTACCTGGTTATTGCCCCAACTGTCAGTAGCAAGGTCTAATCTGCCGTCTTTATTAAAATCTCCTGCTGCAATTCCGTGAGTATGCGGTATTCCGTTAGAATGAAATGGAGATTGGGGTGCAGGAGAAAAATTTCCCCTGCCATTTCCCAACAAGACAGTTAAATATTGCCGTTCGTGATTGGCAAACGCTAAATCCATATTGCCGTCTTTATTAAAATCCTTAATTGTAATATCGTTGGGCATAGAACCGGCAAAAAATGGAGAGTTATCTACTTCTACAAAATTTCCTCTGCCATTGCCAAGAAGAATGGTAACGCTGCTGTCTGTTTCACTGGTTACGGCAAGGTCCGGATACTTATCTTTATTAAAATTGCCAATTTCAATACTTCCTGGGGCATTGCCAACTTTGAATTTAATTGTTTCAGAGGTAGTAACAACATTTTTGGAAGATGAGTTATTTTCTGTCTGTCCGCAACTGCTGAACAAAGCTGTAAAAACAGAAAACGCAAATGAAAATACGTATGTCATTTGTTTAGTTTTTGTTTGTTACTGTATAGCCCTCATCGCCGTGGTTTGTGTCCTAACAAACCACCAACAGAGGCTGCTAACCCCGGTAACCGGTTAGCTTTTCCGCTTTTAACAGGTTATCTGTTCCAAGGTATTTATTTCCCTTAACTAAGTACCACTTACGCACCTTAGGAATTTTTATCCCATCAACCATTACTATTTGGTCTAACAAAACATATTCTCCTTCATTTGATCCGGCACTAAACATAAACCTATATGCTTCCATGGCAGCAGTTTTTGGGTCAAGAAAGAAAGTCCATACCTCCTTTCCCATTTCAGGATCATAAGTAATGCCGATAATTTGATACCTTTTTCCATTAAATACCTCGTTAGAAGCTTTGTCAGAAATATTTGCACCCTTATCCCTAAGTTTCATAGGTAATCCATACAAATAGCCATAAAAGCTGCGCACCCATTTTACGCCATCAGGAGTAAGATTATATTTTTCACGGTCTTCTCCACTGATCTCTTTTTTCCCGTTAATCAAATAAAATTCTTTTCCATTTGATAAGCCTTTTACAATCTCCTTACCATCTTCATGCGTTATATGACAGAAATATCCGGTAGCGTTGTCAATTTCTATTTCGAAAGGATTTTCATTACCCGCAGTATCAGTACTGGTCAAATAAAGATGTGTTTTTAATTTAGTCCAATTATGCTTGGGATCATGATAAGCTATCGTCTTATCTAAAAGTTGCTGACTCGGTTTTTTAGGCGCATTACACTGGGATAACAGGAAGATAAAGCAAAAAAAGAGTAATTTTTGCATAAGCCATTTTCATAATTGATGATTTAATAGAAACCTAAATCTGCAGGTTAGTCGTACAAACCGAAAATAACTTACAGAAATTATTTATTTTTTTATCCACTTTGTAAGCCAATGCCCATTACCAGATGGTTATTCTCCGGTTGTTAAACAGATTATTTCTGCTCATTCAAGCTCCAATTATAGCCAAGGTAACTAATACCTGACCTGGAATTTATTTTTATGGCAGAATACTTATTGATAAATTCTGATAATGAACCATTTTTTGTAAAATCACCTTTATACCACGAAAAATATTTGGAGAGTTCAGCTTTATTAGCAGTGATCTTATTTTTTGATCTGTCAGCCAAAAATACTTTTCCTGCATCTTCCAATTGGGCATTCAATTGATCGGCAGTATAAGCCTCCCTGCGCAGTATAGGGCAGGATATGGAAGCGCATACAAGGGCAAAATGTACCCGCGGGTCATTAAACTGTTTGCGAAGGCCATGCTCAATATTATTCAGGTCATATTTGTTGGAACCAATAGAAATGAATTTTATATCCCAGGGTGTGTTGACTTTATAATTTTTCCCCCAATATCTTTTATACTCTTCACGGGGTAATGTTTCAGAATAAGCGAAATAGTATATGCATTATAGGCATTGATCCAGTAAGCCTTCTGTTCATTTTGGCTCCAACTTTTTTGAGGGGCATTGTTGCTTAGCGTTTTTAAATAAGCATCCAGTGCCGCTTTATCTTTTTGAAAACCCTTATAATTTACCATACCGGATGTATTCACATGCGTTTTTGGTAACTTATCCCACTGCTGGTGCGAAGGTGTCTTTTGGGCAAAAGAGCATACTGCTACAAAAAGCCAGCATATCAATAATAAAATTTGTTTCATTTAGCTCAATTTTTTTTCCAGATTTTCTATACTTGCCGTAGTGCATTTTAAAATACGTTACTTATAATCTTACTAATTTAATATCACAGTTTGTGACCGGGTTTTAACAGCTCAGGATATTGTTTTTGAAATCGCTTAATACGTGGTATACTCTCCATTCTTACATAAGGGACATTTGGATTATGGATAATATAATCCTGGTGATAATCCTCTCCCGGCCAAAACTTTTTAAAAGGAACGACCTCAGCAGCTATCTTTTTTTTATAATTTTTCTGGATTTCCATAATGTATTTCTCTGCAGCCATCTTCTCAGCAGGTGCTCTGTAAAAAATAATAGAACGGTATGATGCTCCGTGATCGGGCCCTTGCCCGTTTACCTGGGTGGGGTCCTGAGAAGCGAAATAGACTTTTAACAATGTGGCATATGAAACCACTGCCGGATCATAATAAACCTGAACCGTTTCCGCATGCGCTGTAGTGTGTGCACTGACTGATTCGTAAGTAGGATTGGGTTCTTTACCTCCTGCATAACCTGAAATGGCTTCCTCCACTCCTTTCACACTTTCAAATACCCCTTCCACACACCAAAAACAACCCGAAGCAAAAGTAGCCTGACTGTACTTGGATAGATCTTTTTGTGTTTTAATCCGTTTTACATTTTTCCTTTGTTGTCCGCAGGATAGCGTTGCATTCATCATCAGGAAAGAAAAAAACAGAACCGGTATTATTTCATAAGACAATTTAAAAACTAATTATTAATTATTTTTTGCATTCGTTGGTGGTTTGCCTCCTTGCGGCACAAAAATGAGCGCAGCAGAATTCAAACAATAGCGCTTGCCAGTTGGTTTGGGTCCATCATCGAAAACATGTCCCAGATGGGAACCGCTTTTACTGTCAACCACTTCCCAGCGAACCATTCCGTGGTCAGAGTCTTTTACCAGGCGTATGGCTTGGGGACTAATAGGTGCATAAAAGCTGGGCCAGCCTGTTCCGGAATCGAATTTTGTTTCGGAGCTGAAAACAGGTTGCAGGGAAGCAGCTGAATAGTAAATTCCCTTTTTGTAGAATTTATCATATTTCCCTGTTCCGGCCATTTCAGTTCCTTTTTTTCTAAGGATATAATATTGATCACGGGTTAACCTTTTTTTCCATTCTTCTTCAGTGTACTTTATTGGATAAGAGGGTGATGATCTGTTTTCCTTTCCGATCTTTTTTTTATTGGATTGGGCGCTCCCACAGGAGGCAATGAGAGTAGCCACAGCGGTAATCAGAAGGGAGGTTCGAATCATAAAGTGGTTTTTAATATAAACGAGGAAAGCAGTTTTCAAGATTGTACTATTTGATAAGGTATTGCCAAAGTTCGATTGCTTTCAACCGCTCCTTTGTCGGATAATATAATCAATCTAACACATGAAGCAATGTAAGCGAAGGAAAAACGTTGGTTTTCTGTTTGTACTACTAAACCCAGCGTTTCTTAGCCTCGTATAAAATTAGATCTTAGTAAAATATTAATTTGAATTAAATCATTGTACCTCAATTGTAAAGCAGCATAACACATTTTAGTTCTGTCTATTGGGGTTGTAATCCTTATTAGCCATTAAATAAAGCATTAAGTCTTTTTTGTTACTGTATCAGAAGTAGCTATTTTAAATTTATTACAAATTTATAATGTCAAAAAATGTAATCGCCAGCCATAATGTAAACATATTGGGTAAAGGAAATCAGCCTCTACTGTTTGCTCATGGTTTGGCTTGCGATCAAAACGTCTGGAGTTATATTACACCCGCTTTTGAAGATGAATATAAAATAATTCTTTTCGACTTTATCGGTAGCGGTGAATCCGACTTATCCTGCTATGATGGGGAAAAATATGCGTCCTTAAAAGGCTATGCAGCTGATGTGCTGGCTATTTGTGAGGCATTGAACTTAAAAGATGTAATTTTTATAGGCCATTCGGTAAGTTCTATGATTGGATTATATTCAGCTATTTCAAAACCCACTTTATTTTCTAACTTAATTATGATCGGTCCTTCGCCTTGTTATAAAAATGAGCCTCCGTATGAGGGAGGTTTTGAAAAGCAGGATATTGATCAGTTGCTAACTGTTATGAAAGAAGATTACACGAAGTGGGTTGACTTGTTTGCTCCTATGGTTATTGGTAAATTGAATAACCCAGACTTGATTGATGAAGTAAAAGAAACTTTTTGTAAGGCAGATCCAGCGATTACTTATGAATTTGCTAAAGTAGCTTTGCTTTCCGACAGCCGGAATGACTTGCAAAATTTGAAAACCAACACTCTCCTTATGCAGCTTGAAGAAGACCTGCTGGCTCCTCCGAATGTAGGTGAACATCTGCATAAAAATATTTGTAACAGTACCCTATATCGCATGAATGCAACAGGACATTTTCCACATCTTAGTGCTCCTGAAGAAACGATCAGTATGATAAAACAATACCTTGACCCGGCAAAGTTGTAACAGAATGGATTGAACTAACAACATCAATCTTGACTAGCTTGGCTAGGCAGCTTTAAGAATCGGAGTTCGCTGACAGGTAAATAACTCTTTTAAAAGAAGATCTATCTTTTTCTTGCGTATTTCCTTACGTACGATTTTAAGGCACCAGGTGAACAGCCGTTCTTTGGTAGAATCAAACTCGTCCATAGATCTCCAAATTACACAAAAAGCATTTTCTAGTATCTTATCACATTCGGCTGATACACGAAGGCTTCTTTTTATTTCTCCATAAAAAGCTGGAGCATAATCATCGTAAAGTGTACTAAAACCTTCAAGGTTTTGCTCTTTTAGAGAATGAATAAGATTTATATTTTGTATCTGTTTCACAGTATTATTTCTGAGGTTCAATTTTTGGTAAGGTTTTCCCAATTAGTAACTCAAGAGTGAAAATTATTTTATAAAATTAGAACAATTCTATTTAATTGTTGTAAAATTTACAGATACAGGTAAATTGATCGCATTCATTAAAGCAAAAAGGCCTTTTTTGCCTTCCTTTAAATATTGCTCTGTAAAACAAAGCAAACTGTCATTTAGATATTTCATTCATCCTCAGCTTGTTGGATGTGATACCTTTAACAAATGATTTTTTGAAATTGGTATTCCAGAATTCGGAATGAAATTATTGATCAAAAATATGGTAAGCCTTCGCTGTAAAATGATTGTGAAGTCGGAGTTAGAGAACATGGGTCTGCATTTTACCATTGTTGAATTGGGGGAAGTAGAAATCACAGAAGAACTTTCATTAAAGGAACAGGACGAACTTAAAACTGCTTTAGGCAAGTTTGGACTTGAGCTGATGGAAGACAAAAAAAGCATGCTCATAGAAAAAATAAAGAATATCATTGTTGAAATGATCCATTATTCTGATGAACCACCTGTGCTAAATTTTTCTAACTACCTCAGCGAAAAATTAAATTATGATTACAATTATCTCTCTAATCTTTTTTCAGAAGTAAAAGGTACAACCATTGAACATTACATCATTTCTCACAAAATTGAACGTGCAAAAGAACTACTTATTTATAACGAGCTCACCCTTACAGAAATAGCCGATAAACTGCATTATAGCAATGTAGCACATTTATCTAACCAGTTTAAAAAGGTTACGGGCTTAACCCCATCTTTTTTTAAAAAAATGAAAGATAAAAGGTTGATAGCTCTTGAAAATCTGTGATCTGTATTTAATTAGTATCGTTCCATATAAATCAATAAATGATATAACATATTACTGTAAACATGTAACGTTATCTCCTCTCAATAAACCGATCTTTACAAGAAGGAGCTTCACCATCCGAAAAATGTTATGAATAGTAATAATAATATACTGGAATTAGAAAAATCAAAAACACACATCATAGTTGAAATTCTTGAGTATATACCCAATGCGATTTTGACTAAAACCATCATTAAAAAAACTACAGGAAATATTACTGTTACGTCAATGGATGCCGGAGAAGAATTGGCCGAAAAAACCTATCCATTTGATACATATATTCAAATAATTGACGGGACAGCGGATATTAAAATCAATAATAGAAAATACAACCTTACGTTAGGCGAGGGAATAATCATTCCCGCTCACTCATCGCACTGCTTTAATGCCAATGAGCAGTTTAAAATGATCTCTACCACCATCAAAAGTGGCTATGAGAATTGAGGGTAAAGGATAAAAGCCTTAAAGGTTTGTGGCGTTAATTGAGTTTTTCGGTAATGTATTCAACCAACTTTTCTTCAGCCATTTTATTTGAAGTACTTTGTTTGGCAACTGTATTTTTAAACTGCGGTGTTTCTGCCAGGTAATTGATAAATTGCTCTTGCACTTGTCCGGTGCCCGTTACATGGAGTTCTTCTGCATTTTGTATATGAGAAGTTATACCCTTAAAAAATTTGGACTGCAAGGTTCTTTCTGCATTGTTGGATGCATTTTCATTAGAGTTGCTACCCTGACTTGGGTTTTTTTCATGAGCCAGGATTATAAAATTGCCTGTTTCAGGCTGTTCTCTGCCTACAATAGTTGCCTGATGTGAATCCATCCAGATCCCGAACTGTTTTTTGTTTTTTCCTGACATAGTTTATTTATTAATGAAAGCTAATCAGATAATTTAAGACATAGAGGAAGGTTACTAATTTCCTTTTTCTTTCTTTTTTCTTTCTATTATAGCTTGGTGTGTTTTCATAGCTGCTGCTTCAATTTCGGCAAGATCATCCTCATCCATCTCAATATCGCTGCTATCTATTGCATTTGCCGTTTGCGCAGCAAGTTTTTCTTTTTCTTTTGCCTTTTTCTTGAAATAACCTTTAAACAAAAAGTTCCCCTGCAGCGCTTTCATGTTTTCACTAAAACCAAATGCAGCATCATTTATAGTTGCCATTGTAATGCTGGCATTGGCTGCCGTACCTTCTAAACTCTTTGCCAGAGTATCAGTGTATAATAACCTGCCCAGGGAGCCCCTGCCGGATTTAATTTCACCGGTAATATCTGCGAGCGAACCTGTCAAACGCTGTGCATTGTTCATTGTTCCTTCAAGCCCCTTAGCTAAATCATCACGGTACAATAATCTCCCCATGCTTCCTTTACCTTCTCTTAACTGAACAGTTATAGCTGCAAGTTCACCTGAGATAATTTCAGCATTTGAAGCCACATTTGTTAGCTTGACAATACTCTTTTCAAAATCCAGGGGATTGATAGTAATTATTCTTCCCCCATTTGGCAACAAAACACTATTAGCCTTGCCTGCAGCAATGGTTATTAATTTGTCTCCCATCAATCCATCGGAACCTATGCTGGCAAAAGAAGTAGATTTTAAAAATGGTTTGATCTTCGATTGCAATACCATATCTACCCGAATTAATGTGTCCGAAACAATGGATATTTTCTCTACCGTACCTACATTAATACCTGCAAATCTTATATTATTTCCCTCCTGTAAACCACCCACATTATTAAATGTGCCATAGATATGAAAAGTGTCCCCAAACATGTTTTTCTTCTTTCCTATCACAAAGATGCCTATCACAAGTAGCAATATAC
>JBHENB010000034.1:0-497 GCA_046262255.1 Chitinophagaceae bacterium | reverse complement strand
TATTTTGGTTTTTTGAGATGTCGTTGTTTTCATAATATTTTATTTAAAAAATGAGCTCACCAGTTTATCCTGGGAGTTTTCTAATTCATCATAACTGCCTTCGGCAATGAAAGAACCATCATTCATTACCAAAATTCTGTCTCCCGTAATCTTCGCACAAGCAATGTCGTGAGTAATAATTACTGAAGATGTTTGATACTTTTTTTGCATTTGTAGTATCAGTTCACTTATTTCCCTGGAGGTTATTGGATCCAGTCCTGTGGTTGGCTCATCATAAAGCATGATTTCAGGTTTAAGAATAAGTGTTCTGGCCAATCCAATACGTTTCCGCATGCCACCTGATAAATCTGAAGGCATAGCATCGATGGCATCTAATAAACCAACTCCTTCCAGTACCTCTTCTACACGCTGCCTGATTATTTCACTGTCATCAATACGTAATACTCTTGTAAGTGGAAATTCAAGATTTTCTCTCACCGTCATGGAATCATAAAGAG
>JBHENB010000033.1:0-25870 GCA_046262255.1 Chitinophagaceae bacterium | reverse complement strand
ATAAGCAATCTTCACGCTGTAAGTTTTTCCAGGCCTGAAACAAAAAACCCCCTGCAAGCAACGGGTTGTACATCGTAGATAAGAAAAATTATGCTCACTATAGTAAATTCACTGGTTAATATAATAATGATGGAATTATGACAGTAATACAATTACCCCTTAAGTTTTCTCCTTCTTAATGAAATCAGCAACGAGGGTAGTAATACGAGGTTGGTAATAGTAGCGGTTACCAATGTTAATGAAGTAAGCCATCCAAGTGCCTGCGTACCGCCAAAGCCGCTAAAACAAAAAATAACAAAACCTGCAATAAGTACAATAGAAGTATAGAGGATGCTTAGGCCTGTAGAATGAATGGTTTGGATAACATTTTCCTGTACAGTAGTAGTGGAGTGCTCAGCATCTTGCTTATAATTTACTAAAAAACGTATTGTAATATCTATAGCAATCCCTAAGGCAACACTAAAAATGAGTACTGTGGAAGGTTTTAATGGCACGCCAACCCAGCCCATTACTCCAGCGGTAATCACCAATGGAATTACATTAGGCAAAAGTGAACATAATAAAATACGCAGCGACCTGAACAAGTAAAGCATACAGGCAGCTATTAACAAAAATGCCCAAAAAATACTTTCTTTTAAACCATTAATGATAAACCGGGAACCTTCCAAAAAAGTAACAGTTGTACCTGTAAGCTGTACGTTGTATTTAGCGGTATCAAACAATTCATCTGCCTTTGTTTGAATTTTAGCCAGGATAGCTGGTAGCTCAGCGCTGCCAACATCCTGCATACCTGCGCTGATCCTTGCCTGCCTGCGTGTACTATCCATAAAAGAACTTACGAGTTTACTGAAGGAATTTTCATTACCGCCACTGTCATTCCGCATGGATAAATACTGAGAAAGAGCAGGTAAGTCATATTCAGAAGGCATAGTATAATTAGTGCTGTCTCCTTCAAAAAACGCCTGCTTGGCAAATTTCAATCCTTCAGTAATGGTCAGTGGTTTGCCAATGTATGGCTGAGCGGCAAGATATTGCGATAAGGAATCAATTTTGATAAGGTTATTCAGGTTTTTGGAAACGCCATACTTTTTCTTAGTATCTACAACAATTTCTAATGGCATTACCCCTTTGAAATTGCTTTCAAAGAATTTAAGATCGGTATATATTTTATCTGTCTTAGGCAGGTCATCTACAATATACCCAACACTTTTTAGCCGGAACATTCCTGCTACCGAAATCAATAGAATGATCCCTGTAACAACAAATACCAAAGCCCTGTTATTTAAAGCCCACCGTTCTAACCTGTCCAGCCAACGGTGCAAACCGGGGTTGTTCAGGTATTTTACATGTCGTGCCTTAGGCGGCGGCAACATGCTCAGCACGGCAGGAATCAATACCAGAGAAATAAAAAACAACATCATAATATTAATTCCTGCAACCACTCCAAATTCTTTTAATACAGCACTTTTTGTCAATGCAAAAACAGCAAAGCCAATGGCAGCAGCAATATTGCAGAATAGGGTAACAATTCCCATTTTGGCAATCATCTGCACTAAAGCCTGTTGCTTATCTGCTGTTTGTTTGTAAGATGAATGATATTTATTTAAAAAGTAAATGCAATTTGGAATACCAATAACTACTACCAGCGGCGGAATTAATGCAGTTAGTAAAGTAATCTTATAGCCCATTAACTGTAATGTGCCAAAGCTCCAGATAACACCAATAACTACAACTGCAAGGGAAAGTAGCGTTGCACTTAGTGACCGAAAAAAAAGGATTAGAATAATGGCGGAGAGTAAAATGGAACCAAGTGTAAACCACTTCATTTCTTTTTCAATTCGGGAAGCAAGAACAGTGCGTATCAGTGGCAAACCACTTAAATGCACTTTTACATTATGCCGCGTGCCAAAATTTTCCGACAGCCCGATTATTTTATCCACTACAGCAGTTCTTTCCGGTGAAGCCAAAATTTGCTGGTTGATACGAACACCCATTAGCCATGCTCCGGTTTGAGCGTTATACAATAAACCATTATAAAAAGGAAGGTTTAAAAAAGCAGATCTACTGCTTTCCAATTCTGCCTGTGCAAGCACAGTATCTCTAAATAGGGGGGTAGCTGTTAATTGTTCTGTTTCTGAATTTTTTAGGAGTGTAACTGCTGTAGGTACAGCAATAATATCTTCTACACCCTCTATTTGTTTTAAGGCGTGATGCAGTGCAGTATAGTCATTAAAGAATTTTTGTTCAAAGAAATTATTGGTTTGCAGGCCTATCACTAAAAGATTGCCATCTTCCCCAAACTGTTTTTTAAATTGCTGGTAGGCAATATATTTAGGGTTATCCGTCGGAATGGCTTTTGAAAACTCATAGCTCAGTTTCACCTTACTGGCGTGCCATGCCATAAAAGCTGTACTCAGTAATAATATGGCAACAAGTAAAAAACGGTTTTTCAAAATACGCTGGCCTAAGGTCTTCCACATGTACTACCTGGTTTAGTGGCAAAGAAAGGAAATAATGGACTGATGACTTCAATACCATATAACATTTTGTTTACCTAACCTTTGATACATTTGATAAGTGAGATTTTTTTATTTTCTCCTTCTTATTGTTAGTGGCGTTTCTGCACAAAATACATTACCAGGTATTGGTGCATGGCGGGAGCATTTGCCCTATCAAAGTGCTATTGATGTAACTGCCTCGGCAACTAAAATTTATTGTGCTACACCTTACAGTTTATTTAGTGTGGATGTTGCAACTAATGAAGTGGAGCGGATGAGCAAAGTTTCCGGTTTGAGTGAAACAGGCATCAGCACCATAAAATACGATGCTGCGGGAAATAAACTTTTTATTGCATACACCAACAGCAACATTGATGTAATAGATGCGAAGGGGATTAAAAATATTCCGGAATTAAAAAGAGAAAATATTGCAGGAGATAAAAGCATTTATCACATTTACCCGGCAAATAACCTGGCTTATTTATCTACAGGTGTTGGTATTATAGTGGTGGATGCTATTAAGTATGAAATAGCAGATTCCTGGTTAATTGGAAGTGGCGGCAGCTATGTAAAGACAAATATGTTCACCCAAGACAATAGTTTTTTTTATGCAGCTACTGATGAAGGTTTAAAAAAAACTGCAGTTACAAATACCAATCCCGCTGATTTCCGCACATGGCAAATGATATCAGGCACTAACGGTTTATCTGCTTCCGCATGTAAGGCTGTAGTAAACCTCCAGAACAAAATTGTTGCACTCCAAAACGATACCCTGTTCGTTCAAAATGGAAATGCATGGAATATTTTTTATGCGGACGGATGGCCTGTTATTTCTATTAATGAGTCAGAAAATAAATTGCTCATTTGCCAGCGAATAAACACTGGGGAAAGCAGAGTTGTGGTACTGAATGCAGATGGTTCGGTTCTTAAAATATTGCAGCAGCCCAATGTAATTTCATTTCCAAAAAAAGGTATAACGCATAATGGAGATTACTGGATTGCCGATTTGTATGGAGGTCTTTCGCATTGGTTTAGCAATACATTGGAACAGTACAAGCTTAACTCTCCGGAAGGAATTGCTACAGGTGAAGTAGCCTTCTATAATAATACTTTTTATGCAGCGGCAGGGTCGGTAAATGATGCGTGGAATTATCAATATAATGGTAATGGCATTTATCAATTAAGGGATGGCAACTGGAGCAATATTAATCGTTTTACATATTCAAAACTGGATACTTTATTGGACTTTATAACTGTTGCAATTGATCCGCGGGATGCAACTATATGGGGGGGCTCTTTTGGAGGTGGATTACTGCATATCAAAGAGAATAATCAATTTGAAATATATAAGCAAAACTCACCTATCCGTGCAACGGTTGGTGATCCAAGCAGTTACCGGGTTTCGGGGTTGGCTTTTGATGCGGAAAATAATTTATGGATATCCAACTATGGTGCTGCGCAACAGTTACATGTGCTTAAAAATAACAACACCTGGAAATCATTTAGTATTCCATTTTCTCTTTTTGAAAATGCTGTATCACAAATTATAGTTGATGATGTTAACCAAAAATGGATAGTGTCACCTAAAGCGGATGGTTTGATCGTTTTTAACCATGGAAATTCTATAGATGATGTTAGTGATGATAAATGGCGGCTGTACACAACAGGGAGAGGAAACGGGAATTTGCCATCCAGTGAAATATATACTATTGCAAAAGATAAAAACGGATTTATCTGGATAGGTACCGGTGATGGTATAGCAGTTATTCAATGTCCACAACAGGTATTTACCATGGGTTGCGAAGCAACTTTACCTGTGGCTCAACAAGGCAATTTTGCTAATTATTTATTTAAAGCAGAAGAAGTAAGAAGCATAGCCGTTGACGGAGCTAACAGAAAATGGATTGGTACCAGAAACGGCGTTTGGTTAATAAGCCCTGACGGTGATAAAGTACTGAAGCATTTTACAGAAAGCAACAGTCCATTATTGAGTGATGATATTAAAAGTATTGCAGTTAATGGATTAAACGGTGAGGTTTTTTTTGCAACGGCGAGTGGTATTATTTCCTTCAGAAGTACAGCTACCGATCCATCAGTAAGCAATAAAAATCTGCTTGTTTTTCCAAACCCGGTTCCACCTGGTTATAGCGGTACCATTGCCATAAAAGGGCTGGCTGAAAATAGTTATGTAAAGATCACGGAGTTAAATGGCCGTTTAGTTTATCAGGCGAAAGCTTTAGGTGGACAGGCAGTTTGGAACGGTATGGATTATACAGGTAGAAAAATTGCAAGTGGCGTATACCTTGTTTTGGTAACTGATGAGTCCAGACAGGAAAAAGCGGTAGGGAAAATTGTGTTTATTGGGAGGTAATTTGATAAGACAAGAAGTTAAAAGTTGAAAAAGTTAACTAGTTGATAAGTTGCCGATTGCTTATTGCCCATAAATAGCTATGACCCATAAAACCAAAGGCATAGTATTACGATCTGTAAAGTACGGCGAGACCAGTCTTGTAGTTACTGTTCTTACAGAATTGTTTGGATTACAATCGTACATGGTGAATGGCGTTCGTGCGGCAACAAAAAAAGGTGGAGTGAAAACAAACCCGTTTATGCCTGCCGCTATTTTGGATCTTGTTGTATACCGGAATGAGTTTAAAAATTTGCAGCGCATAAAAGAGTATCAATGGGCTTATCTGTACAACCATATTTTTTCTGATGTGCGGAAAAATGCAGTTTCGCTTTTTATAGTAGAACTATTGACTAAATGTGTAAAGCAGCCGGAAAAACATGCAGAGTTATTTTATTTTACTGAAGATGCACTTGTTCATTTAGATAAGGCAACAGATGCTGTTGTTGCTAACTTTCCTCTTTTCTTTGCTTTACACCTCGCTGTGTTTTTTGGCTTTCGCATAAATGACCGCTCTTTGGAGGAACAGCAATATTTAGATTTGAGAGAAGGCATTTTCGTCCGGGTTCAACCTGCACACCCACACTTCCTGGAAGGCAGATTTGCCGATGTCACGTCTCATATTTTAAAAATTATGCAGCCGGAAGATTTAAAAGATATTCCTTTAAACCAGGATTTGCGCAGGAAATTACTACATGCGTACCAGGAGTTCTATGCATTGCACTTACCTGATTTCGGCTCGTTAAAAACATTGCCGGTTTTAAAAGAAATTTTAAGCTAGCTATACTATTCGGTTTACAGTAAAATCTTTATCATTTAGTAAAATCACTCCCGGCTTTTTACCCTTACTAAAACTTCCCAATTCGTCATGCATCTGTAAAGCTTTAGCTCCGTTCAATGTAGCCCATTGCAGCAATTCTTCTAATGAAACAGATGGAAAATGTTTTCGAATGGTCTTTATTTCATCAACAATACTTAAACTCTGGTTGCTGGCTAAACTATCGGTCCCTAATACAATAATGCAATTATTTTTTCGGAGCATATCCACAGGCGGAATTGCATTTTCAATGTACTGATTGGCATTTACGCAAAGGCAGAAAAAGGTTTGTCCGAAGGAGTCCTTTTGAAAAGGTTGGTTGACGGTTGATGGTTGATGGTTGACAGAGTGGGTCTGTCGTCTGATAAAATCAACGTCTTCTTGTTTTGTGAAAGTGTTATGTACTAAAATAATATTTGCTGCTGATGTAAGTTTATTAAAATAAGTTATCAGGCTGCTTTTTTTGGTTGGCTGATGATGCGTGTTAGCAATTTTCATTAATTCATACATCCTTGTAAAATCTCCTGTTCCCTCCAAAAAAAATTCGTCTTCATAAGGGGTCTCCTGGTTGTGTATGCATACAACCTTCCCATCGTAAAATGGTTGTATCTGTTGCCACAATTTTTCAGATACAGAATACGATGAATGAGGAACGATTGAATTTTGAATTTTGAATTTTGAATTTTGAATTTTGAATTGATTAAAAATACTTACAGCCCTTTCCAGTCTTACTTCTGATACATTAGGAAGCCAGCCGCTTGCCTCAATAAAATTGTAATAGTGTAACCGCTTTTTTCGTTTTTGCCGAAGCGTGAGCGTATTGTTGCAAATATCACCTACTGCTACAATTCCGTTCTGCAACATTTCATCTTCTGCTTTTGCAATAGCATCCATTATTTTTTCTTCAGGCTGATGCCGTTCCTGAACAACTTTTAAAACAAAATCTATCACCCCAGTTTTCTCCGGAACAATGCCTTTCATGTGGCTTAACTCTAAATGACAATGACAGTTGATGAAACCGGGAGTTAAGATGCCGTGTACTACTTCAAAGTCATCTCCTGCTTCTTCAGCAGGCAAAATGCTTTCTACGGTATCCTTATTAAGGATCAATACGTGATCGTTTATTAAACGGGTGCCGTCAAAAATCTGATCGCCTTTGATTTTCCTGCAGTGCATTGTTCTTCTAAAATACATGCTCATGCTTTCAAATCTTTAATTTTGCATTCCAATTTTTACAATGATTGATAAGTTAGAAGCAATAAAGGCACGATTTGATGAGATCGGCGTAAGCCTTTCGAACCCCGCCATCATTGCAGATAATAGAAAGTTTGGAGATTTAAGTAAAGAATACCGCAGCCTTGAAAAAGTGGTAATTGCACATGCCAATTATAAAAAATTACTGGATGATGTAGAGTTTTATAAAGAAGCTTTAAATGGTAACGATGAGGAATTACGTGAACTGGCAAAACTGGAACTCCCCGCAATAGAAGAGAACAAAGAACGAATGGAAACTAACATTCGTCAAATGCTGATACCTAAAGAACCGCAGGATGAGAAGAATGCTATTGTAGAAATACGTGCAGGCACAGGTGGAGATGAAGCCAGCTTATTTGCAGGAGATTTACTGCGAATGTATGTTCGATATTGTGAGCAAAGAGGATGGAAAACTGCAATATTAACTGAGAATGAAGGCACTGTAGGTGGCTACAAAGAAGTTCAGATTGAAATTATTGGCGAAGATGTTTATGGCACTTTAAAATTTGAAAGCGGTGTGCACCGGGTGCAGCGGGTTCCGGATACAGAAGGCAGCGGACGGGTACATACAAGTGCAGCAACTGTTGCGGTAATGCCGGAAGCCGAAGAGGTTGATTTTGAGTTACGGGATAGTGATGTAAAAATGGAAACGGCCCGTAGCGGTGGAGCTGGTGGCCAGAATGTAAATAAGGTTGAAACGAAGGTTTTGCTAACGCACATACCTACAGGCACAGTTGTAGTATGCCAGACAGAAAGATCGCAATTAGGAAACAGGGAGAAAGCGATGCAGATGTTACGGACACGGCTATATGAAGAACAGGTGCGTAAGCAAGAGGAAGAAATTGCACGACATAGAAAAAGCCTGGTGAGTACAGGGGACAGAAGTGCTAAGATCCGTACCTATAATTTTCCCCAGGGGCGGGTGACGGATCATAGAATTGGACTCACCCTTTATAATTTACAGGATGTATTAAATGGTAATATTCAGGAATTAATTGATGCATTGCAGTTTGCCGAGAATGCTGAAAAACTTGCGAGGCAGAACTAATTTGGGCTTTGTTGTCATAGAATCGTCAGCTATTTTATTTTTCACGATTCGCTGAATTTTTAAAGTAGAAGTAAATTCCCTTTTTGGCATTATTTTTTCTATACTATTATATGTTCATTTTTACCAGAGTTCTTAAAAAATATTTTTTTATGTCTGTTAACAACAGCTGGTAAACTATTGGCAACATATTTGCGTTATACTTATTGTTCTCTCACATATAGCAGTCAATTTTCTCATAAGCAGTTAGTTTTGGTTGCGACCCCTGTTTCCACAGGGGTCTATTTTTTTATATACCTGTTATAAACGGCTAGCCCAATTAAACTGCCCGCTATATCAGCAGCCCAATCACCAATATCAAAACTCCGGTTAGGAATAAACTGGTGCTGCATAATTTCTACTATAAGTCCGTAAACAGCAGCAAAAAGCAAAAACATAACTATTTCCCCCCGAAGAAAATCAAAGGTCCAAAGCCAAATTAATATCAATAAAGCAAAAATGCCAATGTGAACCCACTTATCGAACCAAATCTTATCCAGCCAATCATTATCCGGGAAGGCAGAGCCGGGTAAAAAAAATAAAATAGTTATAAAAAGAAAGTATCCGAGAGCAATGGCATTACGTTGCCAATTGTGGAGGTGCATTCTGCAATGATAACAAAAGGGCCTGTAAAAAAACAGGCCCCAGCTAACCAACTATGAATCAATCTTCAGCTTGATCCTATTTAGTTACGAAGAAAATGAACTTTTAGATTATTACAATTTACCTATCGCATACATTGAATCCATTGTGGGTGTAGGACTGCCTCCCCGTTTCTCGATAGTTATAGCAAAAGCTTCTGCGTTTTGAACATTTTTCATTTTGAGAAGTATACCATCATCTTTCCCATCAAAAACTCCTAAATCAATTGGTTGATTATTTATTAATGCCCAAAGCTGATATTGTTTATCAGAAGCGGGTTGAGGGAGATTTCCAATTAAAAGATACGTATCCTTCGTAAGTGAATCCCAATAAATATGGCCCCTGCAATTGGATGGATTCTCTGTAGCAAGTAATGCAGACCATTTTACTGAAGGTCTTTGAACAATTGGCTCAAGCTGTTCGAAAGGATCTTTATTTTCAGCTTCTTTGATTTGACTCCTTAACTGCTCATTTACATGTTGAGTATCCTGGTATTTATTATAAAGTGAGAATGCCCATATAAGACTACCAGCTAATAAAATTATAGAAGCAGCAGCGGCTATTTTCCAGAAGTTTAATCTTCTTACAGGTACTTGTTCCTGTTCCCCGATAGGCTTTGCAGGAGAAGTTATATTACTACTGGCTAAAGACTGTTGTATTGTTTGTTTTATGTGTGCAGGAGGTTGCACTGCATCCTGAAGCAATTGCTTTTCAAGTGCAAGCTCAAATTGGTTTCTTGCTTCAGCTATTTCAGGATGCAGTTTACACATGCTTTCAAACTCCTGCCGTTCAGCATCCGTAGCTAAGCCAAGTACATAGCTTTCAATAATTCCACTTGATATGTATTCTTTAGTATTCACTATGTCAGCATTGTTCTTAATTGTGTTAAAGCACTTCTTATACGTGTTTTCACAGTTCCTAATGGTATGTTCAAAACCTCTGCAATCTGCTCATGAGTAAACCCCTGATAATAGGATAAATCTATCAGCATACGTTGTTCTTCCTTAAGCTTATAAATTACTTTCTTTAATCCGAAATCATCTGTACCCGGCCGCGCTGGTTGCTGAAAAAGTTCTGTGTGATCGTCTCCTAAAGGTTGATTTCGTAAACCATGTTGGTAGGCTTTTGATCTTGTTTTATCAATAGCCGCATTACGGGCAATATTAAGCATCCAGGTAAATAACCTACCCTTTGATGCATCATAAGAATCAATCTTTTTCCAAATATTAACATACACATCCTGCAATACATCATTACACATTTCCATATCCACAACAATTTGTTTAATTACACCATACAAAGCACCGGAGTAGTGATCGTACAAATAACTAAAAGCCTGATCCTCTTTTTGCTGCAAAAGTGCCACCAGCTCCTGCTCGTCGTATTTTATATCTGTCTTCAATAGTTGGTTAGTAGACAAAATGGACGTCTTTTGCATCCATTATGTATACGGATTTTATTCAATTATAGATTGTGTTATGCTACAAGTTTTTCATAAGCAGCAGCATCCATTAAGGTATTTATATCTGTTGGATTATTAATTTTCATTTTTACCATCCAACCCTCTCCGTAAGGATCGGTATTCACCAGCTCAGGATTAGAATTGAGCTTTGGATTTACTTCTGTAATACTTCCGCTAAGTGGCAAAAACAAATCAGAGACAGTTTTCACTGCCTCAACAGTCCCAAATACACGTCCCACTTCCAGTTCCTGTCCAACTGTTTCTATTTCCACGTATACAATATCGCCTAATTCCTGCTGCGCAAAATCTGTAATTCCAATTACTGCTTCGTCGCCTTCTGTACGAATCCATTCATGGTCTTTGGTATAATGTAAATTTTCTGGAAAATTCATAATAATCTTTTCTGGTTGCAATATTACAACTCAACAATAAAGTTGCTCAATTAATTTCTATTTGTTCTTTTCACCAATCTTACTTTTAAAATTCGTACATCTTGTAACGGTCTGTCAGGTGGCGTACGGCTTGTTTGCACAGAGGCAATACTGTCTACAACCTGTAATCCGTTAACTACCTCACCAAAAACTGTATAATTCTGATCAAGGTGTGGTGTGCCACCTAAAATTTTATATACTTCACGGTGCTGTGTTGGCAACTTTCTTCCTTTCAGCCGGTTGATCTCTGTGGAATCAAGTCCTGTGTCTGTGAATGTTCGTCCCTGAACAATGTAAAACTGGCTGCCACTGCTCTTTTTTGCGGGATTAACATCATCGCCCATTCTTGCAGCAGCTAATGCACCTTTTTTATGAAATAGTGAGGGGCGAAATTCAGCAGGAATAGTATAGGAAGGACCGCCATTACCCAATGCCATACCTGCTGCAGCCCTTCTACTATCCGGATCACCGCTTTGTATCATAAAATTTTTAATGACCCGGTGAAATAACACACTGTCGTAAAAGCCTGATTTGACGAGGGTTAAAAAATTATCTCTATGTAATGGTGTAGAATCGTACAACCTCAAAACAATGTTGCCATGCGTGGTAATCAGTTCAACATCTTTATTTCTATCCCTGTTATTTATTGAACTGCTTTGCCTGGCAGTTACACAGCCAACAATAAAAGCAGTAAACAAAATGAAAACTTTGCTACCTGTTTGCATGTTAAAGATTATGGGCTTTGAAAATAAAGTAAAATATGATCCTTTAAGAAATTTTCCTGGGTAATTGGATCCATATCCGGCATAGGTTCCAATTGTTTAAAATGCGGCCATCCGTCTTCATCCACATGCGAGAGTTCATAAAAGCCGCTCGAGGATAATACAGTGCAGATAGCAATGTGCATCAGATCCTGCTTTTGTTCTTTGGTAAATTTTTTTCGGATGTCTCCCAACTCCTGTATGCCAATTAGAAATAAAACGCTTTCCACATCCGGCTTTTTACCGAAACGGTCTAATAATCTTTGCTCCAGTTGAAACCATCGTACCTGCAGATCAGCACTAAAATCCATACATGCAATGTACGAAGTTAGATGTACGATGTTATGTTGCAGGTTATCTGTGAAATCACTTTCTAATCAGCTTCATCCCGCCTGCCCGCCCGGATTACACGGTCGGATGGGAACGACTTGGTCGGCAGGAGCAATTATCTTTGCTGCACTACAAATTATTAAAATGCTGCAAATAGCTGTGTTACGAACAAATCCTGATGGTGTAAAAGAAAAACTAAGAATAAAGCATTTTAAGGATGTTCATTTAGTTAATGAAATAATACAGTTAGATGTTGAGCGAAAGAGACTAACATTTCAGTTTGACGAAACAAAACGACAAATAAATGAAGCTTCCCAGGAAATAGGATTGCTAATTAGGAAAGGACAAAAGGAAGAGGCAGATAAAAAGAAAAAAGATGTTGAAGACATAAAGAACACTTTACATCCTGTTCAGCAACAATTAGAAAATGTTGACAAACAACTAAATTTATCATTAGTACAGTTGCCTAACCTGCCATCCCCAAAAGTGCCTGCCGGTAAAACACACGATGAAAATATTATTGTACGAACAGGTGGTAACAACCCGCAATTGCCCTCAACCGCAATACCACACTGGGAGTTGGCAAAAAAATATGACTTAATTGATTTTGAAACAGGAAACAAATTAACCGGCAGCGGCTTTCCATTATTTAAAAATAAAGGTGCAAAGTTGCAGCGGACATTGATCCAGTACTTTTTAGATTATAATTCAAATGCAGGCTACACAGAATATTTACCGCCACACATGGTTAATGAAACAAGTGCGTTTGGTACCGGTCAGCTACCGGACAAAGAAGGGCAGATGTATTATGTGCAGGAAGATGAATTCTACCTTATACCCACCGCTGAAGTTCCGCTTACCAATATTTACAGAGATGTAATACTTAAAGAAAATGATCTGCCAATTAAAATGACAGCATATACTCCTTGTTTCCGGAGGGAAGCAGGAAGCTATGGAAAAGATGTGCGGGGGCTAAACAGGGTACATCAATTTGATAAGGTAGAAATTGTTCAACTGGTACAACCCGAAATAAGTTATGATATATTGGAGGGAATGGTTGAACATGTAGAAAAACTGATTCAGTCATTAGGATTGCATTATCGTATCCTGCTTCTTTGTGGTGGAGATATGAGCTTTGCATCTGCACTTACATATGATTTTGAAGTTTACAGCGCTGCACAGGATAAATGGCTGGAAGTAAGTTCTGTTTCGAACTTTGAAACTTTTCAGACCAACAGAATGAAGATCCGCTACAAGGATAGTAATGGCAAAATCCAATTAGCTCATTCCCTTAATGGAAGCTCATTAGCCCTGCCACGCATACTTGCCTGTCTGTTGGAAAACAATCAAACCGAAAATGGTATTCTGTTACCGCCTGCACTGCAAAGCTACTTTGGAAGCGAGATGATTTAAGTTATAGACGGAGCAGCACAAGACCTTTTAAGGATTAAATAATTATGTATCTTTTGTCTGACTTTTTAAACTACAATTACTTTTGAAAGTCAGACACCTAAACTTTCTTTTTTCATGCTATCCAATCAAATAAAAAATCAGCATTTAATGTGGCGGGCAGGATTTGGTCCTGCAGCTGAGCAGCTACAGCAACTAAAAGATATTTCTCCAACTCATTTATATAAAGCACTGCATAAGGCTTCTTCTAAAAAGCCTGAATATATTGACGTGGCGGATGATTATTTAAAAGGGTTGTACATGGGTATGGAAGAAGCAGGGGGCAATCAAAAAAGAAAACAACTGGATGCAGAAGACAGAAAAATGATCCGTCAAAAGCAACGCGATGGTATCAAGAATCTTAACCTGGCATGGCTACAAACAATGGTGGATAGTGATGCTCAATTGCGGGAAAAAATGGCTTTCTTCTGGCATGGCCATTTTGCATCACGTAACATAAATGTGTTTTTTCAGCAGGGAATTTTAGATGTAGTACGGCAAAATGCATTAGGTAGTTTCCGCAATTTATTGCACGAAGTTTCTAAGAGTGCAGCCATGCTTAACTTCTTAAATGCAAATCAAAACCGCAAAGACCACCCCAATGAAAACTTTGCACGTGAGGTTATGGAGTTGTTCACCATGGGTCGTGGTAATTATACCGAGAATGATATTAAAGAAGCTGCCCGTGCTTTTACAGGATGGGGTGCCAACATCAAAGGCGAATTTGTGTTTCGGAAATTTCAGCATGATGATGGTCGTAAATCAGTGCTGGGAAAAACAGGAAATTTTACAGGTGAAGAAGTACTGGATATTTTGCTGGATCAAAAACAGACAGCCAGGCATATTACACAAAAGATATATAAATTTTTTGTAAATGAAAATGCCGATAAACAAAAGGTAGAATGGCTCGCAGATCGCTTTTATAAAAATGACTACAGCATATCCAAACTCATGGAAGATATTTTTACCAGCGATTGGTTTTATGATGCAAAGAACATAGGAACAAAAATCAAATCGCCTGTAGAATTACTTGCTGGCATGCAACGGATTCTACCTATGGACGTGGATAATGAAGAAGCATTTCTGTTATTACAACGCATTCTTGGACAAATGCTTTTTTATCCCCCAAACGTAGCAGGATGGCCTGGCGGTGAGGCATGGATTGACAGTTCCAGCCTTATGCTCCGTATGCGTCTTCCGCAATTAATAAACGATAATGATGAATTAAATGTTCGCCCAAAAATTGATGATGACCAGATGATGGGCAGAACTGATGATGAAGACATGGAGCCCAATGTAGATAAAAAGAAAAGAGGCTATGGAAAGGTTGGCAGGCCCATTAAAGCAGATATAGAGTGGAATATTTATTTGAAAAATTTTGAAAGTGTGCCAAGAGAAAATTTGTTAGCTGTGGTTAGTAGTTCGTTGCTGCAAACCAATACTTCTTTTAAACCTGATCTGATAAAAAATTTTGCAGACAGCAGCGGCAGGGAAAATTTTTTAAAAACAGCAACTATTCAAATCATGAGTACACCGGAATATCAAATGTGCTAAAGCCCCCTGTCCCCCGAAGGGGGAACTTAGATTGGGTATTCTTTATTGGCTTTGAAAGTTCTTTTATAATTAAATTATTTATTGTGTTACCAGCAGTACTACTATTAAACTTCTGTTGTCGCACTCACTGAACATATTATTAACTCCTCCGTATTCTTTCAGCAGTACGGGGATTAAATTCCTCCCCTTCGGGGAGGTTAGGAGGGGCTTATGGTAATCAAACGCAGAGGATTTTTACAAGTAGGATCGCTGGCGACAGCATCTTTTATGGTGCCTAAATTTTTAAAGGCATTCGAAGGGCAAGGCATGGTACCGCCAGGTAATAAAGTTGTAGTGATATTGCAATTAAGCGGTGGTAACGATGGATTGAATACAGTTATTCCTGTACGTAATGATATTTATTATCGTTCACGTCCACGCTTGGGTATTGAAAAAAGCAAGACTCTAACGCTTACAGATGAAGTAGGCTTGCATCCTGCATTAACCGGCTTTAAAGAAGCATTTGATGATGGATCATTGGGCATTCTGAATAATGTGGGTTATCCAAATCCTGACCGTTCGCACTTCCGCAGCATGGACATCTGGCACAGCGCGAGCCAAAGCAATGAATACTGGAATACAGGTTGGGTAGGCAGATACTTAGATGCACAATGCAATGGTTGTGATAAACCAACACAGGCTTTGGAAATAGACGATGTGCTGAGCCTGGCAATGAAAGGGGAGAATATGAAAGGCCTTGCTTTAAAAGATCCAAAGCGTTTATATGGAACGGCTAATGAAAAGTTCTTTAAAGAACTAAATAAAAGTTATATAAATGAGCCTGGCGAACAACCTGTAGATTATTTGTACAAAACAATGGCCGAAACACTTTCGTCTGCAGACTACATTTTTAAACAATCCCTGCTTCATCCTTCAAAGGGTGAATATCCAAAATCAGAATTAGGTAACAGCTTAAAAACAATAGCATCTTTAATTTATTCTGAGATAAATACAAAAGTTTATTATGTTTCTCTTGGGAGTTTTGACACACACATAAATCAGGAAAACCAGCAGCAGCGTTTATTTAAAGAAATGAATGATGCAGTAGCAGCATTTGTAAAAGACCTGAAAGTAAACAACCGTTTTAATGATGTGCTGTTTTTCACTTTCTCCGAATTTGGCAGAAGGGTTTCTCAAAATGCAAGTGGTGGTACGGACCATGGCACTGCCAACAATATGCTTTTTTTAAGCGGAGGTCTAAAGGAAAAAGGTATATTAAATTCTCTTCCAGACCTGAGTGATCTTGCAGAAGGAGACCTGAAATACAAAATTGATTTTAAAAATGTTTATGCAACTGTTTTAAATAACTGGCTAAAAGCAGATGATCAGAAAATTCTGGGAAAAAAATATGAGCAATTAAGCTTTCTGTGATGTATTGATTTTTCAGGAATATTTGCTCCACAAAAAGGCATCTTGAAGGCCATTAAAATTTGATGCACTTGTTGTTTAAAATTCACCACTTGATTAAACTTTCTACACCAACTCAATATCAAAATTTACCAGCTCCTGGAATTGTATCATACGGCGGTCTATATCTTCTTTTGTTAGTTCTCTTAAACGTTCAGTACCGAATTTTTCCACACAAAAACTTGCCATTGCAGACCCCACAATTATTGCCGTTTTCATATTCTCGTAAGAAATATCTTTTGTGCGGGCAAGGTGCCCAATAAAACCGCCGGCAAAAGTATCTCCGGCTCCTGTGGGGTCAAAAACATCTTCTAACGGCAATGCCGGAGCAAAGAAAACATTGTCTTCATGAAACAAAAGTGCACCATGTTCTCCTTTTTTAATAATCAGGTAGTTAGGACCCATTTCCATTATTTTGCGGGCTGCACGTACTAAAGAAAACTCATGACTCAACTCCCTGGCTTCACTATCATTAACCATTAATACATCTACCTTGGCTAAAACCTTTTGTAAATCTTCCAAAGCTATTTCCATCCAAAAATTCATAGTGTCCATTACAATTAGCTTTGGACGTTTTCGCATTTGTTGTATTACACTTAGTTGTACAGATGGCGCCAGGTTGCCAAGCATGAGAAACTCAGAATCCTGGTAACTATCAGGTACAACGGGTTCAAAAGTTCCTAAAACATTCAATTGAGTTTCCAGTGTATCCCGTGTATTCATATCCATATGATAGCGGCCACTCCAGAAAAAAGATTTTTCGTCTTTTTTTATTTGTACTCCTTCCATTACCACGCCTCTTTTTTCCAGTGCTTGTAATTCCTCCTGAGGGAAATCTCCACCTACAACGGAAATTTGCTTTATGGGTTTTGTAAAGTTGGAGGCACTCCATGCAATGTAAGTAGCTGCTCCTCCAATTATTTTATCACTTTTACCAAATGGTGTTTCTATCGCATCAAAGGCCATAGAGCCAACTACAATCAAAGACATGAGATTTCAGATTTAGAATTTCAGATTGCAGATTTAATCTGAAATCTGCAATCACCAATCTGCAATGGAAAGGCGTGCAAACCTACAGGTTTTTTTTGAAGCACATCACTTCAGTGCCCGCATTATCTTTGAATCATTAGTGCAGAGAGCAGTATGATTCATTTTCATTCTTTACAAGTAAAAAAAGTAGAAAGGGAAACAGAAGATTGTGTTACTATACAATTTAAAGTGCCCACTGAATTACAAGAGCCTTTTAAATTCAAACAAGGTCAAAGCCTTACTATTCGTACACACTTAAATGGTGAGGAGCTTCGGCGTACCTATTCTATTTGCAGCAGTCCATTTGATAACATTTTACGTGTAGCTGTTAAGAAAGTGGAAGGAGGGGTTTTTTCTACATATGCGAATGAAGATTTAAAGGCAGGTGATTATTTGGACGTGATGCCTCCTGTAGGAAAATTCTATACCGATTTGGACCCATCACAACACAAAAACTATGTTGCTTTTGCAGCAGGCAGCGGCATTACACCAGTGCTCTCCATAATAAAAACCACACTGTTTACAGAACCTCAAAGCACCTTTACATTGGTGTATGGAAACCGAACTAAGAACAGCATCATTTTTAAAGAAGAACTGGAAGCTTTAAAAGATAAATTCATCAATCGCTTTCGCATTTATCACATCCTTAGCAGGGAAAGAACCGATGCTGAAATAAACTTTGGACGTATTGATAAAATGAAGTGTGAAGCGTTGTTCAGCAAACTCATTGATTCAACAAGATGTGATGAATTTTTTCTGTGCGGACCTGAAGAAATGATTTTTACTGTAAGAAATTTTTTGCTGGAAAAGAACGTTAGAAGTGATAAAATACATTTCGAACTTTTTACAATACCAGGACAAAAATTTTCAACCGTTAATCGTCAAAAGGTAACAGTTGAAGACAAAGGTCCGAAAAGTAAAATCAGCGTAAAGCTTGATGGAATTTTATTTGGATTTGACCTCGGGTATAATAGTGATAGTATTTTAGATGCTGCTTTAAAGCAAGGTGCTGATTTACCTTATGCCTGCAAAGGCGGCGTATGTACTACCTGCAAAGCTCGTGTAACGGAAGGTAAAGTAACAATGGATGTAAACTGGAGTCTGGAGCCGGATGAAATTGAAAAAGGTTTTATTCTCACCTGTCAGAGTCACCCTGTAACAGAAAAAGTAATTGTGGACTTTGATATGAAGTAGCTCAGTTATTAGCTGTACTTTGTTTCTTCAGCAACTCCCCAATAGATTTACTTAACCAATAAACAGTATTTTGAGCCAGCCCGGCGGTATGGAAATATACTTTCCCTTGTGTGTCAACAATTACATGAGTGGGATAGGACTGAACTCCGTAAGTTTAGCTCCTTTCTTTTGAGCAGTTACAGTTGTTGTACTCAGAAATAAAAAAGAAAAAAGAAGAATAAATGTTCTCATACCGGCAATTTAACAAATATTGTTAATGTAACTACTACAGGAGCTGATTTTAGTAATTTTGTGTACTTATAGTTTTACCATGTCAGTACAGGATCTTGAACAAATTTTTAATCAGAAAATTGATAATGAAGTTCGGATTGAACCAAAGGACTGGATGCCGGAAAAATATCGTCAAACACTCATCCGCCAAATCAGCCAGCATGCCCACAGCGAAATTGTAGGTATGCTCCCTGAAGCTAACTGGATTACCCGTGCCCCATCTCTTAAGCGCAAACAAATATTAATTGCTAAAGTTCAGGATGAAGCGGGCCATGGTTTGTATCTATATTCTGCTTCGGAAACATTAGGAATCAGCCGCGATGAAATGATTGAGCAACTGCACAGTGGCAAGGCCAAATACTCTTCTATATTTAATTATCCCACATTATCATGGGCAGATATGGGTGCAATTGGGTGGCTGGTTGATGGTGCAGCCATTATGAACCAGGTGCCTCTTTGCCGGGCATCCTACGGGCCGTACAGCCGTGCTATGATACGGGTGTGTAAAGAAGAAAGCTTTCACCAGCGTCAGGGTTTTGAAATATTGCTTGTGTTGTGTAACGGCACTGAAGCACAAAAAGCAATGGCACAGGATGCACTAAACCGTTGGTGGTGGCCAAGTTTAATGATGTTTGGCCCTCATGATAGTGATTCTATGCATAGTGAACAAAGTATGAAATGGAAGATTAAACGTTTTAGTAATGATGAACTGCGTCAACGTTTTGTGGATATGATTGCCGAACAGGCAAAAGTACTTGGATTAACTATTCCTGATGCCCAATTGAAATGGAATGAAGAGCGTAAACATTATGATTTTGGGCCGATTGACTGGAATGAATTCTGGAATGTTGTAAAAGGTAATGGACCATGTAACAAGCAACGCTTAGATGCAAGAAGAAAAGCATCGGAGGATGGAGCATGGGTAAGAGAAGCAGCAAAAGCACATGCAAAAAAAAGAGCGGCTAGAAACAAACAACAAGTAGCGGCGTAATCTTATTTTACCGGCTGCTGCACAACTATCATCATCTGTTGCGTCCTTTGTATTGTAGTAATGCTACTGAACAATATCTATAATATTATATGACATTCCTTGCAAGATATTTTTATGGTGACTATGGGGATAAGGAGCAACCCGCTCACATCACGTCATCCACTCGAGGAAGTCAGGAGGGGACCGAATGGCCGCTGTGGGAAGTATTTATCCGCAGCAAACAAGGATTGGATCATAAACACGTTGGCAGCTTACATGCCGCTGATGCACAAATGGCTATTGAAAATGCAAGGGATGTTTATACACGAAGGATGGAAGGTGTTAGCATTTGGGTAGTGGAAAGTAAATACATACATGCTTCAAATCCCGATGAAGCAGAAAGTTTCTATGAGCCTGCCAATGATAAAATTTATCGCCACCCAACTTTTTATGACCTCCCGGACGAAGTGCAGCATATATAGAAAGAGGAATTAGAGGTGTGGGAATTGGGAATTAGGAAATGCATTTAACAACACTAAACGATTATGAATTATAAAGGATATAAGGAGCTGGAGTGTTATAAAAAAGCGGGGGAATTAAGAATTTATGTATCAGACTTGACAAAAAATTTCCCTTCTCATGAAAAATTTTTTATTAACTGCGCAAATTATAGATTCCTCACGATCAACAACAAGAAATATTGCCGAAGGATATGGCAGATTCACTTACGCCGATTCTAAAAATTTTTTTATTATGGCGCGGGGGTTCTGTTACAGAAACCATGGAAAGCCTAACGACTGCTTTTGATGAGAAGTATATTATAGAAGAAGAATTAAGAACTGGAGAAGAAAAGTGTGAACATGTATTTAAACTAATAAATGGGTATATCAAACTATCTGGAAAAGCTAATAGAGCGCAAAAGCTGCAACCTAAACCTAATTCCTAATTCCCATGAACCAGTCCCTCTTCCAATACACCCTTCATCTTGCTGATAATGCACTCATCCTGGGACAACGGAATAGTGAATGGTGCGGACACGGACCTGTACTGGAACAGGATATTGCTATCACTAATATCTCGCTGGATTTGTTAGGACAGGCAAGGAATTTATTTCAACATGCCGCAACACTTTACAACAATTTTCATATAGAGGAAAAAAAACTTGTGGATCATTTGATTCCCACACTATGGAAAAAATATAACAGAGAGTTACAGGAAGATGACCTTGCTTTTTTACGAGATGAGCATCAGTATCTGAATTTATTAATTACAGAACTGCCAAAAGGAGATTGGGCACAAACTATTTTACGCCAATTTCTCTTTAGTGCATTTCAATATTACCAATACCAACAACTGCAAAATAGCAATGATGCCCAGTTAGCAGCCATTGCTGAAAAAAGTATAAAAGAGGTTACATATCATCTGCGCTGGAGCGGCGAATGGGTCATCCGCCTTGGTGATGGAACTGAAGAAAGTAACCAATGCATAAAAAAAGCATTGGAAGAATTATGCATGTTTACAGGTGAATTTTTTTTACCTGCCGGGTATGAACAGCAAGTTCCCAGCGAAGGCTTTGGAGCGAACGTTGCTAATCTGAAAAATGACTGGACTAAAAAGATAGAAGATGTTTTTACAGAAGCCCTGCTCCCTTCTCCCTTTGGTGAGGGGTCGGAGCTGAGGTTCTGGAATCAGAGCGGCGGTAAAGAAGGGAAACACACTGAACATCTTGGCTATATTCTTGCAGAAATGCAATACATGCAAAGGGTTTATCCAAATGCCACATGGTAATACCCCAAACCCCTAAAAGGGGAGTCTATGAAAGACGCTAAAACACATATAGTTACTACAGAAGAACAAGAAATCCGAAATATTCTTGAAGAAGTAAAAGATCCGGAAGTGCCTGTTTTATCTATTATTGATTTAGGAATTGTTCGCGGAGTTAAATACTCCCTCTCCGCCAGCGGAGAGGGTTTGGGTGAGGTCACAATCACACCTACGTATTCCGGCTGCCCGGCTATGGATGTTATTAGTATGGACATAAGGTTGAAACTTTTAGAAAAGGGATTTAAAAACATTAACATCAATCAATCTCTTTCTCCCGCATGGACTACTGACTGGATGACCGAAATAGGGAAACAAAAATTAAGGGAATATGGCATAGCACCGCCAAATGCAAAACAACAATTTTGTAAAGAAGAAATGTTTGCAGAAGAAGCAATCCAATGCCCGCATTGTAGTTCGTACCATACTGAGCTAATAAGTCAGTTTGGTTCAACAGCCTGCAAAGCAATGTATCGTTGCCTCCAATGCAAAGAAGCGTTTGATTATTTTAAGTGTCATTAATTTATTGCAGATAGGTTTAGTTTTGGCAATAAATACCCTCATATGTCTTGCGTTTTATTTGAAATAAAAGATTCGATAGCTTTTATAACACTAAACCGGCCTGAAAAGTTTAATGCTTTCAACCGTGAGATGGCGTTACTGTTGCAGGAGAAGCTGGATGAATGCCAGGACAGCAAAACTATTAGGTGTGTATACATTACCGGTGCAGGCAAAGGCTTTAGTTCCGGTCAGGATCTTCAGGAGGCTGCCGATCCAAAGGGCCTGGATATTAATACCATTCTTACAGAACATTATAATCCTATTGTGGTGAAAATAAGGAGGCTTGAAAAGCCAGTAGTAGCTGCTGTAAACGGTGTGGCAGCCGGAGCCGGTGCTAACGTTGCTATTTGTTGCGATATTGTAGTGGCAGCAAGATCAGCCACGTTTGTACAGGCATTCTCCAATATTGGCCTTATACCCGATACAGGCGGCACTTTTTTTCTTCCACGCTTAATTGGACTCCAAAAATCTATAGCAATCAGTATGCTTGCTGATAAAGTTACCGCCGATGAGGCTGAAAGACTGGGTATGATCTATAAAGTATTTGATGATGATGCATTTAAAACGGAATCCATAAACATAGCCCAAAAACTCTCACAAATGCCAACAAAAGCTTTATACTTTACAAAAAAAGCTTTCAACCAAAGTTTCATTAGCTCCCTGCCGGAACAACTACACGACGAAGAATTGTTACAGGTTAGAGCTGCCGGCACTGCAGATTTTAAAGAAGGAGTTCAGGCTTTTTTGGAAAAACGAAAGCCGGTATTTAAGGGAGAGTAATAGCGGATGTTGAGATTTGATAGTTGACAAGTGGAAAGTTGACAAGGTTAAACTTTAAATATGAGTTATCAAAGTTTTGAAGAATTAGAAGTCTGGAAGAAAGCAAGAATTTTGAAAAATGAAATTAAAGACCTTACTAAAAATTTCCCGCAGAAGAAAAATTCAGGATAGTAGACCAAATTATACGAAGTTCAAGATTAATTAATACGCAAATAGCAGAAGGCCATGGGAGACGAACCTATCCTGATCGTTTACGATTTTGTGTTATAGCGAGAAGCTCCTTGAGTGAAACACTAAATCACTTGATCAATGCTTAGGATTGCTCATATAACTCCTCAGAAATCCTTGAAATTTTCAGACAAAAAATTTACGAAGTTGAACGGTTATTAAAGGATACATCAACTTTCTGCAAAAGAAAATAGCTAATTGAATAACCTTATTAACCTGTTAACTTGGCAACTTATGACAAAATCTATAGATCAACTTGCAAATTCTGTTGTAAACCACATGATGCAACACGACCTGTTCAGCCAGTGGTTAGGCATTGAGGTGTTAGAAATAAACGAAGGATACAGTAAAATAAAAATGACGTTGCGTGACGAAATGATCAATGCGTTTAATGTGATACATGGCGGCATTGCTTTTTCACTGGCCGATAGTGCTTTTGCATTTGCATGCAATAACCGTAATAACCTATCCATGGCTTTAGATACCTCTATCACTTTTACAAAAGCAACAAAGCCCGGTGATGTTTTAACTGCAGAAGCAAAGGAATTGCATAATGGAAGAAGCACAGGACTGTATCTGATTACTATTACGAATCAAAATAATGAACAAGTAGCTCTGTTTAAAGGCACCTGCTTTAGAACAGGTAAGCCATTGATTTGATGTCATTTATTCTTACTTCATTTTCGTAACTTTCATTATCTGTTTAACAGCTTAAACTTCATTTATGCAATTAAAAAATTGCTTTTTATCCGCGATTGCCATTCTGTTCTTCCAGATTTTACTGGCACAACCTCAGACTCCGGTTATTAAGAAAAATCCAAAAATTTTTAATGAACATGGCAGGCAACGTTCCGACGATTATTATTGGTTGAGCGATCGTAATGACTCTAATGTTATCAATCACTTAAAAGCGGAAAATGCATATACAGAGGCGTATCTGAAGCATACTGAACCATTACAAAAGAAGTTGTACGATGAGATAGTTGCCCGGATTCCCGGCAGAGATGAATCTTTACCAACTAAACGCAACGGGTATTGGTACTACTCCCGGTTTGAGGAAGGCCAACAATATCCTTATTATGCAAGAAAAAAAGGAACTACAACAGCTAAAGAAGAAATTACATTAGATGTACCGGGAATGGCAAAAAAACACCAGATTTATCTGGTAAGAGGATACAATGCAAGTCCTGATAATAATTACCTGACTTACGCAATTGATACTTCCGGAGACAGGCGTTCAACCATCTATTTTAAGAATCTTTTCAATGGTAAAAATCTTTTTGAAACCATTTCCAACACCAGTGGAAATAGTGCATGGGCCAACGATAACAAAACTGTTTTTTATGTGCTGAATGACCATACGGTAAGAGCTTATAAAGTAATGAAGCACACCCTTGGAACAGACCCTGGAAATGATACAGAGATTTACACAGAGAGAGATAGTACTTATGGTGTACGATTAAGCAAATCCAAGAACAACAAATACATCTTTATTCATTCAAGAAGTACTAATACTTCTGAATCGCGGTTTATTGAGGCAGATAATCCTGGTATACAACCCAGTACTATCCAACCAAGAACAAACGGGCTTGAGTACTTTCCGGAGTATTTTGAGGGTAACGTATTCCATATCTATACAAACAAAGATGCTAAGAACTTTAAAATAGTAACAGCCCCTGTAAATAACCCTGCAATAGACAATTGGAAAGATCTTATCCCACACAATCCTAAAGCATATCTCGAAGGAATAGAAGTATTAAAGAATTATTATGTGGTGCAAACCAAAGAAAACGGCTTAACCCAAATAAAAGTTCTGGACCGTAAAAGGAACAAATGGCAAAATGTAAATTTTGGCCAGGATGCCTATGTGGCGGACATGTCCATGGCAACAGATGACTATGCCAGTGACAGCATTCGCTATTATTTTACTTCATTAGTTACTCCGGGAACTGAATACTTATACAACCTTAAAACAAAGCAAAGAAAATTGCTGAAGCAGCAAAAAGTTGGTGGAAAGTTTAATCCTGCTCTGTATGAAACTAAACGTATTTGGGCAACTGCAACCGACGGTACAAAAATTCCTGTTTCCGTTGCTTACCGAAAGGATAAATTTAAAAAAGATGGCACCAAACCGCTTTTCCTGTATGCATACGGGTCATATGGTGCTAACTCAGATCCATACTTTAACTCTTCCGGCATCAGTTTGTTGGACAGGGGAATAACGTATGCTATTGCACATATACGGGGTGGGCAGGAATTGGGACGAGACTGGTATGAGCAAGGCAGAATTCTTACTAAGAAAAATACATTCACTGATTTTATAGAAGCCGCAGAATTTCTGATCAAAGAAAAATATACAACAAAAGATAAACTGTTTGCTAACGGTGTAAGTGCCGGCGGCATGTTGATGGGCGCAATCACCAATATGCGACCTGATCTTTTCAAAGGAATAATTGCAGAGGTGCCATGGATGGATGTAATTACGGACATGTTCAATACAGATCTTCCATTAACCACCTTAGAATACGATGAGTGGGGGGACCCGAATAAACAAGAACATTACGATTATATGCTTTCCTGGTCACCAATTGACAATGTAAAACCGGCAAAGTATCCTGCTATACTTGCTACAGGGGGATTGAACGATACACAAGTGCCATACTTTTCTCCTGCCAAATGGGTAGCTAAAGTCAGGGAGAATAACCTCGGCTCAAATCCGGTTTTATTTAAAGTAGAAATGGGAGCAGGACATGGAGGGCAATCCGGAAGATTTGAAAGACAAAAATTGACTGCGCTCAAATATGCATTTGTACTCGATCAATTAGGCTGGAAAGAACAGGATAATAATTCCAAAAAAACATTTTAGGTATGCACATCAATTT
>JBHENB010000032.1:0-27583 GCA_046262255.1 Chitinophagaceae bacterium | reverse complement strand
TATAGTTATAGGAATAATGCAAATTCGTGTTTTTTTGTTTGAGCAGTCACTTTAACAAAGTTAAATTCTAAAAAAAGTTGTTATGCGGTAAAAATTTTACTGCCAGTAGCAGGCTCAGTGGAGTGTAATCCCAAGCCTTCTTCTTTATTAATGCCAGATGGTTTTCCTTTACCAGGATGAAATTTTCCCGTTCTATCTTTTGCCATAATAATTATTTTTCTCATCAATGACAATTAATATACCATTGATTATAACTACCATTTATTTTATACACAAAACCAGAAAGCTTTTATGGCTGCCCCCTTTCCTTTTTTATTGCGGCTTGCTGGTAAGATTATTGAGATAAAGTAAGGCAAAGAAAGTAATGAAAATTTTTTGCTTCGATAGCTTTAAATATTGTGTTCTGTTTTTTATATTTATCTTTTTGATTGCATGTAAATCTCCCCGCGTTCCAGGTGTACAAAGTTCTCAAATTCCAACAGCTCAAAAACCCTCAGCCGCCGGTACCGTTCAAATTTCCATTCCGAATTATCCTCTTAAGAACAAACAGGATCTTGATATTTTATTGAATGAAATTGGTGATGCAAGAATTGTTTTATTAGGAGAAGCATCGCACGGAACTTCAGAATATTATACCTGGCGTACTGCTATTTCTAAAAGATTGATTCAGGAAAAAGAATTTGATTTTATTGCAGTTGAAGCAGAATGGGCAGATTCGTATCGTGTAAATCAGTTTATCAGGGGACAGAAAAAAGATAGTGCTGCCGTTCTTAGTTTATTAAAACAATACAACAGGTGGCCAACGTGGATGTGGGGTAATTATGAAGTGGCTTCGCTGGTAAGTTGGTTGAATTCATATAATCAACCGAAAAATGCCACAGAAAAAATTGGTTTTTATGGACTGGATGTTTTCTGCATTTGGGAATCATTGAATGAACTAATATCACTTCTGAAGAATACAGATGCTGTGGTGCAGACTGCAGCAAAAAAAGTTCACCAGTGTTTTCAGCCTTATAGCAAGGACATTTCCAAATATGCTACTGCACAAGCAAGTGCAACTAAATCATGCAGCAGGGAAACAAATAAATTATGGCAATTCATATTAAACCATATAGGTGAAAAAACAGCTACTAACGAAACTGATTTTCTTATGCAGCAGTATGCATTGGTTGTATTTAACGGGGAAAGGTACTACACTGCTGTGGCAGATAATTATGCTGAATCCTGGAATATACGTGACCGCCACATGGCGTTAACATTAAAGCGATTACTGGAGTTTCATGGAAAGAATGCAAAAGCTATTGTTTGGGAGCACAATACGCATGTTGGCGATGCAAAATATACAAGCATGACCCGAAGCGGGCAAATCAATATTGGAGAATTAGCAAGAAAAGAACATGGCGAAAAAAATGTTTATATTATTGGGTTTGGCTCCTACAGTGGATCGGTGATAGCTGCTGAAAGATGGGGAGCAAATTTAAAAAAAATGGAAGTGCCTCCTGCTGCAGAGGGTAGCTGGGAACATATTCTGCATAAGTCCGGTGCTTCTGATAAAATTATTTTATCCAAAGACATTGTTGGTAACCGGAGTTATAACCGCTGGATTGATCAAAGAGCTATCGGCGTTGTGTATAATCCTCAACTGGAAAAAACAAGAAACTATGTTCCTTCAATTATTCCCAGAAGATATGACGCCTTTATTTTTATTGATAAAACAACAGCACTGCGTCCTTTAGGGACTACAGAGTAAAAGACCAGTACTCGAGAATTACTTTCTGCTTAAGGCGATTATTTTTTTATAATGAAAACTGCAGGTATTGCCCGCTGCATTCCCTTATCCGAGGGTGTAATTGTTTCCTTGCCATTCACCAACATACAGCTGCTTCCGCCGCCATCTAAATTTAATGCTTCCACACACCCAAGGTCTTTAAATATCTGTGCTTCCTGTGTTAATGTAGCCCCTTCTGCAACGCCTGGATAACGGCCCTGAATTACTAAAATGATAAGCTTACCATCTGCTGTGTATCCCATTGCAGTACGTGGATGCTTATCATTAATTGCTTTGCCAGCAAACATCCTTTCTTCTTCATTGGTGATTTTTATTTGAGCATTTTGCAAAAGAACGGGCCCGCCGCCTACTGCTGTTTTTACTTTCCATTTTTTAAATTGATCATCAATTGATGATGTTGTAACTGCACCTCTTGTTGATGAATTTGTACTTTGCCGTGCATACCAATTGCCCATTTTTGTTGCAGGGTCTATAGGTTCCTGACTTGCAAACGTATACTTATTGCTGCTGTCTGTTTTTATCCAGGCAACATCTGCTTTTCTGTTTTTTCTAATCTCAATAGCACTATTGTAAACTTTCAATCGTTTGGAAGTATCTGTTGGTGATTTAATAGTTTTAGCATTGTGAGCCGCAAGTCTGCCGTTTTTAATAACCACATTTAAATTCTGATTTGTTTCAAAAGAAAAGAAAGTGCAGTTGACTACTACCAGCGGTTGATTATTTTTTTGATAGAATTGTAATGGGGTGAATCTCCTTTTATGAGTCGTATCGGTGGTAAAGTCCAACGTTTTATCTTTCAGGTCAGCAATTACATAGAAAGCAATGTTTGGTTTTCCATCCACCGAATCAGTTGTTTTGTAAACATGTATGGACTTGGGTAACGGTTGAAAAAGAGAATCAACGTTAGTCCAATTTAATTGTGTAAAACCAAAACTATAAGCGCTTATAAAAAGGAAAGTCAGATAACAGCGGAGCATTACAACTGATTGAATAGATTATTTAGCTCTGGTGTGATAGTACAATCGTTTGTTAATTGAAACTGGTAAGATAAGGTAGGTGGCTGCAGTTGGTATTCACCGTTTTTAAGATGAAAAACATCAATCTTACGGTTATCTATGTCAACAATAAGATAATATGGAATGACTTGCTGCTGGTAATACTGGTATTTTATATGGCGGTCTTTTAATGCTGTAGCGGGTGATAGAATTTCAACAACCAAAGCCGGAGGGAAATCCAGGAACTTTTTCTTTATCTCTCCACAAACAACTAATATACCTGGAACAAGGATTGTGTCCTCTGAAATTTTATAATCAAGAGGGTCATAAGTTTTGCAGTTCTTACAATTTGCCTTTCTTATTGCTATAGTTAATTCAGTTCGCAATTCTGCTGCAACACGCTGATGTTCCGGCATAGGACTTGGGCTCATAGCAATTGGAAAACCTTCAATTAGCTCCCACACTCCTTCCAGTGCATCCAATCATCATATTTATAATGCGGAAGTATTTTATAGGGAACGCCCATGCTTAATTAATTTCAGACATTTCTCTTTGCCATGCTGCTTTGCCGGAGCCGGCAATTACGTGTCGTTCACTATGATAAGAAGAACGAACCAACGGGCCACTTTCTACATAATCCAGACCCAACCCATAACCTATGTTACGGTATTCTGCAAACTCATCTGGGTGTACAAAGCGCTGCACGAGTAAATGTTTTTTTGTTGGTTGTAAATACTGACCTATAGTTACAACATCGCAACCTGCATTGTACAGATCCTGCATTGTTTGTATCACTTCTTCTTTTCTTTCGCCCAGCCCAAGCATGATGCCGCTTTTAGTGCGCATGCCGCCTTGCTTTAAAATTTTAATTACTTCCATGCTGCGCCAGTATTTTGCCTGTATGCGCACCTGCTTTGTTAAACGTTCTACTGTTTCAATATTATGGGAAACGACTTCCGGGGCTGCATCAATTATTCTTTGAATGTTTTCCTTTTGGCCTTTAAAGTCCGGAATTAAGGTTTCAAGAGTTATATCGGGATTTAATAGTTTAACTGCTTTTATAGTGTTGTACCAGATTATAGATCCTCCATCTTTTAACTCATCACGGTCAACAGATGTAATAACTGCATGTTTTACCTTCATTAAATAAATAGCCTCGGCTACACGTTGCGGTTCGTCCCAGTCTACTGCATCGGGGCGACCCGTGGCAACAGCACAAAATCCGCAACTGCGTGTGCAGGTGTTACCAAGTATCATAAAGGTAGCAGTGCCAGCACCCCAGCATTCACCCATATTGGGACAGTTGCCGCTTTCGCAAATAGTGTGCAGCTTATGCGTATCTACCAGATTGCGAACGTGCCTGTAATTTTCACCAATTGGAAGCTTAACACGCAGCCAATTAGGTTTGATTCCAGTTCTGATGACCTGGTCGGAAGAGTTTTTTATAGGTTCAGATATAGTAGAACAAGTGCTCATGTTTAATTACATGGTTCATAGTTCATGGATTATGATTCCATGGTAAACCGTACGATAGTTACTGGTACTGCGGCTCTGTTGCATAGAATTGGTGCAGTACAAGTGAGTGACACAACAGGCGGTGAATAGAATTACTACTGTTGATTACATCCTTCACTGCCTTTACAGCAAAATTACCCGATTATTTGCGGCGTCCAAAAACAAAAGCAAGATGACCCTGAAAGAAGAGTTGCTTAGTGTCGTTATTGAGCATTAACTGAATTTTCTGAGCGTACGCTTCTACACTTAATCCTATTTCTATAGCCTGCACCGATTCGTTATACCTGCCAAAATCAAACCGCATGGCTGTTTTTATAAAGGCTCCGGGTTTCACTTTTATTTCACTCCATCCTTTACCGAATCCTCCGGCACCGCGGATGTCTCCACTTACAAACAAAGTGCTGTCATCCTCATATTTTATTGTACGTGTATCCCCGTCGTCATCAACCTGCAGGTAGTAGGGCCGTAACAAGCCCAGGGATAACCCACCCTGGTAAAGACCAATAACAGCTACACCATTTTTATTGCCCTTTTGCCCGAAGATATATTGCTGGCCATAGCTGAATTTTAGCTGGTAAAAATTGTTCACTTTACCATAGATGAATGCATTGCTGAAAAATCCGTCAAGGCTGCTCAGTTTTTCTTCTTTTTGGTGTTTGATCTCCGTAATTTCTATCGCATATGAATTACTGAAACGAGGAGATTTTCTTCTTGTTAATTCGTAAAAAGCACCATACCCGTTTGTTCTTAATTGCAGGCCAAATGCACTTTGTTTTGTATAAGAAAGAACCCCTTCTTCTTCCTGCCTGCTAAGAGTGTTTTGCCGCTGCTGCTTCTCGGTACGTTTGGCTTCTTTTCTATCCCGCCGGCTTAATGTAGTGTCCTGGGCAAATATGCTGATGGTGGAAAGTGCCAGGATATAAATGATAATAAGTTTTTTCACAGTGTTTAGATGTTGTTAGCGTAAATTTAGGTAAAAAAGAATGACTTCTATTGTTGTTTATGATGGTGATTTGAGAACAACCTGTTGTCACGTGCGTTCCGGCTCTGTAATTGAAACGGATGCACCTGTTGATAACAGTGGTAAAGGTGAACGGTTTTCACCGACCGACCTTATGGCTACGTCATTGGCAACATGCATGATAACCGTTATGGGCATAAAGGCAACAAGCATGGATTTTGACATTAACGGAGCAAAGGTGGAGGTGGAAAAAATTATGAAAACAGCGCCGAGAAGAGTTGGTGGTATCAACTTAACATTTCATATGCCGGATAATCTTGCAGATGTGGATGAAAGATCTAAGGAAGTATTAAAAAATGCTGCTCTTACATGCCCTGTACAATATAGTATTCATCCGGATATTGAAGTAAATGTTAATTGGAACTGGTAGCTCGCCTTAACCATCTTCCGGAGAGGGAACATGATGGTTCTTTAAAATTGCATTTCCTACACTGCATTGCAAGCAGCGTTTATTATTGCAATATTCATTTTTCATTTCAATGAGAGCCTGCGAATCATAAGCAGATTTATTTATCACTGAAATTTTATCAAAACCACTGGTAACCGCATTGTTTTCTGCTTTTACATTTTCCAGCCAATTGAGAGCTTTTAGTTTAAACTTTTCTTCATTATGGTATTTACCATAGGTAAAAAGCAGGGGAACAAGAGTATTAATAATGATATTGTCTATCATATTGCTTCCTAACTTTTTTGGGTTATACTCAGAGGGTTCATCAAACCTGTAGTGGTAGTGCCAGTAATCATTTGCAGTTACATGCAGCCATTTTTTTATTTCTTTTAGCGAATCTGCTTCTAATAATTTAGTAAACAGATGTGTTGATGTATGTACCAGCATTGCTAACTGTGCCAGGCGAACAGGGGGAAAATTTTGCGGACGCATACGCAAAAAATGAACCGGTGTATGTATGGGTTGTAATTTGTATTTAGTTTTTAAAAAAATATACTCCCGGTGTAGCAACTGCGGATAAGACTCCTTAAAACTATCATGAAGCAAGCCAGCTTGCCCCATTAACAATGCTTCTACCTGATGAATTTGATTTTTATGTTTTGCTAAAACATTTAAAGGTGTTTCCTTAGCCATCTGCTCAAAAGCATCTGCATTTACTTTTATTCCGAAATTACGTGCAAGCAGCAGCCAGAAAGTTTCTTCCCAATGAAAATTATTTGCTTCTAAAAGAGAAAGAACAAATATGGATTTTCTTGTAAGCCGCTCTGCTAATAACCTTTCTTTCCACGCCTGCCACGTAATATCTTTCACCTGTTGTATGGAATTGGCGCAGGGAATAAAGGAACTATTATTCATCAGGTGCTCATAATTGTGCAGTAGTAATTTAGGTATGCGGGATTGTAATTCCAGAACCGGTATAGAAGTCCGCTGCTCTACGTCATTCTCCAAAACAACATGCAGTATTACGTTGTTGTAATTAGCATCAGAGCCATGTTTATGTTTTTCCCAGTCTGATGTTTTTATGTGTAATTCAATTGAGCCCGCTAAGACAGCATTTCCAATCTTAACTCTTGCATTACTAAAATCCGGGCCCTGATCTGTATTAGCAGAACCGGGAGAAATTATTTGTAATTCCTCACCTGTGGTAGTAACAAGATTGCTCCGGTTAAAGTATTGAAATTGCCATATATACTGCAACAACTTTTCCGTCATACTCCCCTCCCACTACTTAGACGTCCTGGCAAACTTGAATGGAATATTGTATTAGCTGATGGCTTCCCGGGCATCTAATGAATTGCTAATGTAAGTTATTCAACTCCCATTTAGGGGCTGGGGGTAAATTCTTTCAAAATTTGCACTACACGACTCACAGGCAAGCCCATAACATTGTAGAAATCACCATTAATTCTCTTAATACCTACAACGCCTATCCACTCCTGTATGGCATATGCCCCCGCTTTATCAAAAGGTTGATATTTATTTACATAGAATTTTATTTGTTGTTGTGTTAACATATGAAACTCTACTTCTGTTATATCGCTGAATGTGTGCTCTTTTTTTCCATTTGTAATGGTAACGCCGGTAATTACATGGTGTATATTACCACTAAGTGCAGTTAAAGTATTTATAGCATCTTGTATGTTTTTTGGTTTGCCGATTATTTTATTGTTTAATACCACAATAGTATCTGCGGCAATAATTACTCTTCCTTCTTCACTCGCATTTGAAACTGCATTTGCTTTTTGCTGTGCAATGCTCTTTGCTACCTCTTCCGGAATTAAAGGCGTTGAATAAGATTCCTTTATTGCATGCACCACTACTTCAAAGTCTATTTCTGCCCACTCTAATAATTGCTTCCGGCGTGGAGATTGTGATGCAAGTATATATTTAGGCATGGACTAAAAGTATAATTTAAAAAAACACATGGACAGGATGCCTGTAAGCATTATGCCTTTAGCTATGCTACTTAAATAGCTAAACTGCAACTTTTGTGTTGCGGTATAAAGTTTTGCCAAAAGAAAAACAAGCGGCACAATCAAAAAGAGAAAGCTATAAACTACTGCCCACCACCACCCAAACCGCACAACGTAAAGCTGCAAACTGAATAACGCTGCAACTAATACAACTATCCACACAGCTATATAAATCTTAGTAGCCACCACTCCGGCAACAATCGGTAATGTTTTGCAACCGTATCGTGCATCTCCCTGCATGTCTTCAATATCTTTCACAGCCTCACGAATAAGAGAAATAATAAATGCGAAACCGGCATATAAAAAAGTGATCCGCAAAAACTTAATGGTAGACTCATCACTTCCTTTAAGAGCAAAGCCTACAGGTACCTTCAAAAAAAAGAGAACTAAAATAGTCCATGCAGTTAAAACAGAAATAATGATATTGCCAATGAGAACCTGCCTCTTTAAAGATGTTGAATAGAGCCACAGCAGCAGCACACAACCAGCATTGGCGGCTATTAAATACCATTTCTGGCTGCCTACAGCAAAAGCTGTAGCAACAATACCCGTTATACTAAGGGTTAAATGCCAGACAATAGCCCATCTTCTGCCAATAAAACTATTAATCACATTCTTATTGGGTTTATTTACCTGGTCAATATTTAAATCAAAATAATCATTGATGATATATCCTGCTGCGGCAATAAGAGCAGAACCAAACATCAGCCAAAGTAAACCTTTGATTGAATCTGCTGAATTATAAATGGTAGAATAAATACAGAAATAAAATAAGGCCTGTGTAAGAATTATAAACAGAAGATTTTGCCAACGTATCAGCCGGAAAAAAGAAGTGATTAATTGCATCACACAAGTTTACATAATCTACCTTGAAGAAATATCGCTATAGTAAGTCCAATGATCATGCAGTCTTAATACTTTTTCAATTACATCTCTTACACAACCATGGCCTCCTTTTAGAGGAGATATGTATTTACTAATTTTTTTTATTTCTGGGGCAGCATCGGCAGGACAGCAGGACACTCCTGACTTTTGAAGTACAGAAATATCCGGCAAATCATCACCCATGTAAAGCACATGATCCCATTGTATATTCTTTTCGGCAAAATATTTATCTAAGAATTGCTCTTTGTTTTTAATAGCGAGGTAAACTTCATTAACACCTAAATAGTGCATTCTTTTTACAATAGGTTCTGAGTAACCGCCGGAAATAACTATCACGCTATAACCGTTTGTTAATGCCATTTGTAATGCAAGTCCATCTTTCACATGCATCTGCCGGGCCTGTACTCCATCTGGCAACAGCAAAACAGTACCATCTGTTAGCACGCCGTCCACATCAAATACAAAGGTCTTAATGTTATTAAAATATTGTAAAACGTTCATACTCTAAGTATCATCTTTCATTTCTGATAATCTCTCCACTCATAAACCCATGCACTTTGTATCATTTCCAGGTGGCCTTCGTTACTCTCTTCTCTTGTTCCCTGAAAATTTGGAATTTGTAACACCCACTCTAACAAATCTGTAAATCGAACCCTATAAATTTTACCTTCATTAAAGTCATTACCAAAGCGTTCGTACAACTTCAATGCAATGTCTTCGTAATCGTTCCAGTGTATGGGTGGTTCAAACATGTCAGTGGTTTTATTCTCCTAAAAATTGTGTTTGGTCAGGTAAAGTCACTTCTACCTTTCCACTACCGTCCAGCAACAAACACTGGCACCCCAGCCTTGAATTTATGCTGGGACTTACAGCCCTGTCAATAAAATCTTCTTCTTTGTCGCTTATTTCCTCCAAATACTCTTCTCCCTGGTTCACGTATATATGACAGGTACTGCATGCACAAACACCTCCGCAGTTATGATGTAGTTCAATGTTATGCTTTAGCGCCACTTCCAGCAAGCTTTGCCCGGACTCAATATTTTGTAACACCACATGTTCCAATCCCGGCCGCTCAAAATTTATTCTAATCGTGTACATCTCATTTTCTTTACGGCTGCAAAAGTATTGGAAAGGTACTACTGATTAGAGCTTAATTAATTCTCCTGTATGCTTTGCGTAAATAACTCATAAAAATTCTTCAGTTGTGGGTATTGCTGAAGTAACTCCAAATGTTTACTGATTGTTTGCATGTCGTATCGCGATGCAGGCCCTGTTTGTGCTTCTGACGGCATTGTATTTTCTACTCTCAAAGCAGTTTCTTTAATAAGAGGAACCAATAATTTAAAGTCAAGACCTTCTTGCCGGCAAAACTTTTCTGCCAATACGTATAAGTGATTAACAAAGTTGTTGCAGAATACTGCTGCAAGGTGCAATTTCAGCCGCTCATCGTCACCAGCCTGGAGTACAGTTGCAGAAATACTTTCTGCAAGGTGAGTTAATGTATTTAATGTTTCCTTATCACTCGCGTCAATAATTATCGGAATGTCTGGTAACTGATTAGTATTTTTCTTTAAAGTTTGTAACGGATAAAAAACACCAAAATGTTCTGAAGTCTTTTGTAAAATATTTTTTGAAACAGCAGCCGCCGTGTGGACTATTGTTTTTGGTGGTAACCTTAATTCTTCCAGCACCTCTGCAATTGCAATATCCGACACTGCTAAGATATATATATCCGCATTTTTGTTTACAACACTCCAATAGTTAGTGGATTCTGTGTCTAATTCATATGCAAGGTCACTGGCATCTTTTGCATTTCTTCCGTATACCTGAGTAATATTGTGCCCTGCTGCCTTCAGCATTCGGCCTAATACGGTTGCTGTATTCCCGGTTCCGATTATTACAATTTCCATTTTTATCTTTATCAATGTGCTTCGGGCAAAGGTTAGCTTTAAATTACATCAGAACAAAAATTTAAACTTCTTTCTTCTTATCCTAAAGAAGTGCTGCGGAAAAAGCATTTCAGTTGTTTTTAATAAGTGCAACTATTCAAACATTGATAAAAAAAATAGGGGTAAATTAAAAATCACTATTCTTGTCTTAAACTTGCACCCTTTGATTTACATAAAATTTGAGAGAAAGTGACCTATGCCCAGGAACCTGTTGATAGTTGAATCTCCTGCAAAAGCAAAAACAATTGAGAAAATATTAGGTAAGGACTTTGAAGTAAAAAGCTGCTACGGCCACATTCGCGACCTGGAAAAGGGCGATATGGGCATTGATATAAAGAACAATTATAAACCCAGATACATTGTACCTGCAGATAAGCAAAAGGTGGTCAAAGATTTAAAAGACCTTGCAAAGAAGAGCGAACATGTATGGCTTGCGACAGATGAGGATAGAGAAGGGGAAGCTATTAGCTGGCACTTATGCGAAGTATTAGGATTGGATCCGAAAACTACAAAGCGAATCGTTTTTCATGAAATTACAAAACCAGCTATTCAACAAGCGGTACAGAACCCGCGTACTGTTAACATGAATCTGGTAAACGCACAACAGGCACGGAGACTATTGGATAGAATTGTTGGCTTTGAATTAAGCCCTGTTCTATGGCGCAAGATGAGTATGAGCAATAATCTCAGCGCAGGCAGGGTGCAAAGTGTAGCTGTACGGTTGATTGCTGAAAAGGAAAGAGAAATAAATGCATTTGTTGCGCAAAGCAGTTTTAAAATTGAAGCTTTATTTACTGCACCTGATAGTACCGGAAAACAAATAACATTTAAAGCGGAAGGAAATAAATTTAATAAGCAAGAGGCTGCACAAGAATTCTTGCAGCAATGTATTGGAGCTACTTATTCTGTAAAAGATATACAGGTAAAACCAACCCGACGCTCGCCTGCAGCTCCTTTCACAACTTCTACTTTGCAACAGGAAGCAAGCAGAAAATTAGGTTATGGTGTAAGCCGCACTATGCTGCTGGCGCAAAGGCTATATGAGAACGGGCACATTACATACATGCGTACAGACAGCGTGAACCTAAGTGAAACTGCTTTAAAAGATATTTGCAGCAATGCTACAAAACTTTATGGTGAAAAATATTGCCAGCAACGTCGCTACAAAACTAAAAGCAGTTCTGCGCAGGAAGCGCATGAGGCTATTAGACCCACCGTTATCTCCAATAGTACTGTAGATGATGCGGATGCAAAAAGATTATATGAACTGATATGGAGGCGAACCATGGCAAGCCAGATGGCAGATGCAGTGTTGGAAAAAACAATTGCAAAAATTGGCGTATCGAAAAACCTGCCTGCCGGACAGGCAGACAATGCAGAGTTAACAGCGCAAGGTGAAGTTTTAAAATTTGACGGGTTCATAAAAGTATATAAGGAAGATGTAGATGATGAAGATATAGATGGTGAACAACACCAGGAAGGCATGTTACCGCCTCTTTCAACAGGTATGCAGTTGCCATTTAAAGAAATGCGGGCCATAGAAAGATACACCCGCCCTTTGCCCAGGTATACAGAGGCCTCTTTAGTAAAGAAACTGGAAGAACTTGGAATAGGCCGTCCTTCTACTTATGCACCGACTATTTCAACTATCTTAAAAAGAGGTTACGTAGAAAAAAGAGATAAAGAAGGACTGAAAAGAGATTATCGCATATATACATTGAAAGATGATAAAATCTCGAAAAAAATAGAAACAGAAAATACAGGTGCAGAAAAAGCAAAACTTTTTCCTACGGATGTTGGTTTGCTGGTAACCGATTTCCTGAAGCGATATTTTGATGATGTAATGGATTATGGTTTTACGGCACGCATTGAAGAAGAGTTTGATGAAGTGGCTCGTGGAAAATTGCAATGGAGCAAAATGATTGACGAGTTCTATAATCCATTCAAAGAAGATGTTGAAAAAACAATTGAAACTGCTGAACGCATCAGCGGAGAAAGGGAATTAGGCAACGAACCTGGCAGCGGTAAGCCCATTATTGCCAGAATGGGTAAATATGGCCCTATGGTACAAATTGGAATTACCGATGATGAAGAAAAACCTCGTTTTGCAAAGTTGAAGTCGAACCAAAGTATTGAAACCATTACTTTGGAGGAGGCTCTGGATCTTTTTAAACTACCTCTTACACTTGGTGAATATGAAGGGCAGGAAGTCTCCGTGAATGCAGGCAGATTCGGCCCTTATATAAAATATGGCGAACAATTTATTTCTATTCAAAAAGGGATTGATCCATTGGATGTAGATATGGAACAAGCCATAGAATTCATTAAAAGTAAACAAAACACGGATGCACCTGTTGGCTATTATCAAAATTTGCCTGTGGCGAAAGGCAAAGGACGTTTCGGACCATTTATTAAATGGAACGAATTATTCATTAACGTTCCAAAGGCATATAATTTTGATGCACTAACGCAGAAGGATATTGATGAACTGATAGAAAAGAAAATACATAAAGAGGCAAATAGATATATACAGCAGTGGCCTACCGAAAAAATTTCTATTGAGAACGGCAGATGGGGGCCTTTCATTCGCTTTGGTAAGAAAATGTTGAAGCTCGGCAGAAAGCCTAATGGTGAAAAATATACAACGGAAGAATTAACTACTTTGCAATTGCAAGATGTAAAGAAAATGATCGGAGAACAAGATCCGGGTGCTTTTAAAAAGAAAGCAACACGGAAAAAGAAGTGAAGATTATTGTGAAATTAATTAATGAATCAGGCTAAAGAAATATCAGCATTGTTAACTCTCATTGATGATCCGGATGAAGAAGTGTTTGGCGCTGTTTCCGAAAAAATTGTGGAATACGGTAAGCTTATCATCCCTAACCTTGAGCATTTGTGGGAAATAACACCCAGTGAAGAAATACAGGTTCGTATAGAGTTACTCATACACAAACTTCATTATACTGATCTTACTGAAGATTTTCGCCAGTGGATAATTTCCGGTCATCACGATCTGCTGATAGCCGCTTTGCTTGCTTCCAAATTTCAATACCCTGAACTTTCTACAACACCAGTATTGCAGGAGGTAGAAAAGTTGCGGCGCAACATCTGGCTGGAGTTGAATAATTATTTAACGCCGCTTGAACAAATTAGAGTAATCACAGGCATTTTGTATGGTTATTATGGACTCAAGGGAAATGAAACTGCATATACAGAAGTGAATGATTTCCTTATTCATAAATCTCTTGAAACCAAGCGTGGTAACCAGATAAGCAATGGCATATTATATTTAATTCTTTGCGAGTTGCTGGATGTACCAGTAAAAGCGATAGGTATTCCAAAACAATTTGTACTAGCATATTTTAAGCCGGGCTATAGTAATGAAGGGTTAGAAAAACACATAACGAAGATTGAATTTTTTATTGATCCCACTTCGGGACAAATATTTACTCATAAGGATATTGAAAGTTATTTTAAACGCATTTCAGTACCTGCAACCAACTCTTACTTCAAACCGTACAGCAATAAAAGAGTAATACAACACTTATTAGAAGAAACGGCTAAGTGTTTTGATTCGGAAAAAGATTCGTATAAGAAAAACGAACTGGTACAATTAGCTTTGCAGCTGGATTAACTTAAAGATTTTGAACATTTTTACTGCTTATTATTCATCCCCAGTTGGTTTATTGAAATTAAGAAGTACAGCGGAACACTTAGTTTCTGTAAATTTTGTTGAGAAAAAGGAGGGCGACATCAATGAGCCTTGCAATTTGTTGCGGAACCTGATGGAGCAATTGGATGACTATTTCGCCGGGGAAATTAAATCATTCAATGTCTCACTTTTGCAAAAAGGTACTTCTTTCCAGGGAAAAGTTTGGGAGCAACTTTCTTCTATCCCTTATGGTAAAACAATGACTTATGCTGAGTTAGCAGTGAAAACAGGCGATGCAAAAGCAGTAAGAGCTGTAGCTGCGGCAAACGGAAAAAATAATTTACCAATTATAGTTCCCTGTCACCGTGTTATAGGCAGCAATAAAACACTTACCGGTTATTCAGGCGGCTTGTGGAGAAAACAGTGGTTACTGGCACATGAAGCAAAATATCATTCCGGTGTACATCAGTTATTCTAATGCAAATGGATTTACGCCAGTTTTCTCTGCAAGTATATCTGATCGCCGGTTACCCCTTACTAGCTACTGAAAATTTTCCAAGGGCTTTAAATAATATCCTACTATCATGCCATTTTTATTTACAAAACTTCTTACAGCTCTGATACTTGTTTCTATACTTGCACCTATTGCAGAAAAGTGTAATAAAAAAACTGTTGTTATCTGGCAACCCTCCCATCAAACAGATACAGGAACAGACTTTAGCGAAGCATCCGTATGCAATGGAATTGTTGAAGCGGCAATGAATACAAAACCACAAATAAAAGAATATAAAGTATGGAGTTTAGGAAAGGAAAACTTACACCATGCTGACGCAGGCAGCAACACTAAAATTGAACATACATCACAAGTCATTGATGGTAAAGTATCCGGGTATGCTTATGAGCTTCGGGAAGCAAATAGAAAGAATCCACAGGTGTTTATTTCTGTGCACAACAATGGCGGAACAAAGTGGCATGCAGTGTGGGGCTTCATCCATTATGGCGATAAGTATGAATCTGAAAATCGTGAACTTGCGGCAAGGTTAATTCGTGCAATTAGTGCAGCAACGGATTTAGAAAACCGTGGTGTTGTTCTTGATAGCACAACCGGCAGAAACGATTATCGCTGCCAAACCACAGGTAAATTGGGGTTTTACAGTCTGGATGAAAATATTAATAAAGCACAGTACAGAGTTTTGCTGGAGATTGGAGATAATGCTGCAAGCCATGATTTTCTTGAAAATTCCGAAAATCAGCAAAAGATAGGTGGAGCAATTAAACGGGAATTAGCAACATGGTTATCGGAGAAAAAGTTTAACTAAATAAAAGCCATAAAAGCTTTCCGTTTTGAACAAAACCATCAGGATTCAGGTATACTGAAAATAAATTTCCGTAGCGCCGTAACCAAACGAGGGATGGTATTGGTTCACAAAAGATTTTACCTCTTTTTTCAGTCTTAAAATATCATGTATTTCATCCCGCAGCCGGCCGCTTCCAACACCATGAACAACAATCAAAAAAGGCTGAACATGCGCTAATGCAAGCTCGTACCATTTTTCAAATTCTTTTAATTGCAGGTTTAATATTTCAGCATTTGAAAGTCCCTTCCAGTCATCACTTAGTTTTTCAATGTGCAGATCAATTACTGTTCGTGCAGGAGGTAAATGCTTCCGGGCTTCTTTAGCATTGTAGATTTTAATTCCCTTTGATATCTGTGAGCTTGCTTCGAATTTATCTTCTTCTATCTTATCGGGGTAATTATCAAATAATTTATAGGTGAAGGTTGCTTCGCCTTTTTGTTTTATCTGCTCAATTTTATCAAACAACTGCTTTGGCTTTAGTTTTAGCGGTGTTTCATGATATTCGGCCTTCTTTTTGTCTGGCTGAAGCAAAGAAAATTCTACACTAAAAGTTGGACTGTCGCTCATGTTACTAAACGGCACATCATGCACATAAAAATCAGAAAACGGAAATAGTTGATTTTTTAGCTTGAAATCTGTTTTACCAAAAAACTGTAACCGGTAAATAAAATTGTATGATATTTCGGTACGGTTAATCAAATGAACTTTTAGTTCCTCCACCACATCATCACCAAATTCATCGGTATCCATTACCGGCAAAAAAGAAATCCATACACCGTCTGCAACTTTTTTCTGTGGTTGCTTTTCTTTCCTCAGATCGTCTATATGTTTTTTTTCTTTTTGGGGGAATAATTTCTTTTCTGTAAACCGCTTAAAATATGGAAAATCTAACTGGTCAATGTATGCAGGGAATTTTACTCCACGCACATCCACCATCACCATTTTATCATTGATGATATCTATAACGTCTCCCTCTTCATTAGAATGTAATACCAGCACTCTATCGCCAATCTGAAATTTCATAACCCCTATCCCCTAAGGGGAATAAATTAAATAATGCAAATTTACTTCTTGTAATGGTGAAACAATCCCCGCCTAATGTCTTAGTCGGGCAGGCTTCGCCAAGCTTAGAGTGACAGTCAAGGTGACAAGAAAGAATGGTATTCAGGTAGCTCAATAAGATTACCGAACGTTGCAGTGAGTGACACAACAGACGCTGAATTATGCACCTGCGCTGGCTACACTTTCCTTATGCAACTTACTGTTTTTATATCCATACATAAAATACACAATAACGCCAATAGCAAACCAAATGAAAAACCATTTCCAGTTAGATGCAGACATGCCGGTAAGCAGGTATAAGCAGGATGTAAGACCTAATAATGGTATGAGAGAAAAGTTTTTGAAAAAACAATAAACCGCTAATCCTACACAGATCAGCCAGAATATCATAGTGGATATTTTGACCGCGGGTAGCTGGAAAAGGTAATCTTTGCTATTTGCAACTTCTGAATAATTGCTAAAATCTCCATTGAACAACTCTGTAAAATAACGGTTACTGAAAAGAGCAATGAATGCAATTGAACCAAAGATCAGCAACGGGTAAACAAACTTTGCATTTACATATGGCATGTTGAATTTACCTGGTTGGTTCTCCCGGCGTGGTATCAACAACACACCGCCACACACTAAAACGAACGCAAACAAAGTACCTATGCTGGTAAAATCCAGTACAAATGTTTTGTCGGTAAAAAGAATAGGTATTCCTACTATTAGGCCGGTTACGATTGTGGAAAAAGAAGGTGTTTTGTATTTTGGATGTATCTTTTGAAAAGAATTTGGCAATAATCCATCACGGCTCATGCTCATCCATATCCTCGGCTGCCCCATTTGAAATACAAGCAATACGCTTGTCATAGCCACTACAGCAATGATGGCAATGAGAAACTGCATCCAACCTACATTTAAATTTTGGGGTTCAAAAATAAAAGCAAGGGGATCTCCAATACCATCAAACTTACCATAATGTACTGCACCTGTAAGCACAAGTGCAAGCAGTATGTAAGCAATGGTACATATAACCAGCGATAATATCATTCCTTTTGGCAGATCGCGTTGTGGATTTTTACTTTCCTCAGCCAATACACTTACTGCATCAAAACCAATATAGGCAAAGAAAACACCGCTGACTGCCGCCATAACCCCACCAAATCCATTCGGCATAAAAGATCGTATGCCCGTTTCATTCAAAGGCCGCCAATTAGCCGTGAGATCATTTGAAAAAATTAAAGCGCCACCAACTAAAATTACCAGCGCAACTGCGGCCAGCTTTAGAACAACCATTACATTGCTGAAGTTCCTGGATTCCTTTATTCCCCTGTAAACCAAAATTGTAATCAATATATTAATGATAAGCGCAGGAAGATCAAAGATCATCTTTAATCCACCTGCTAACGGTGCGGTATTCCATGCATTTATCAGCTCCTGGTTAACTGATCCTTCTGCTACTGCTTTCTTTGCTTCGGGATAACTGGTAGTAAGATAATCAGGCAAATAGATATTTATTTTTTGCAGGAAAGAAGTAAAATAATCGCTCCATGAAAAGGCTACATAAATATTACCGATAGAATATTCCATCAGTAATGCCCACCCAATGATCCACGCAAACAACTCACCAAATGAAGCGTACGCATAAGTATAAGCACTGCCTGCAACAGGTATACGGCTTGCGAATTCAGCATAACAAAAAGCAGTAAAGGCACATGCAATACCACAGATTATAAACAAGATAACAATACCCGGACCACCTGAAAATACCGCACCTCCTAAACTGCTAAAGCTACCTGCACCGATGATTGCTGCAATACCAAAGAAAGTAAGGTCACGTACGGTAAGAACACGGCTTAAACCAAGATGCTGGTGCTCTTCTGCAGCACTTTTATCGTGTAAAATGGAATGAATTGGTTTTCGTCTGAAAAGCGAGTTGGACATGCGTAATGGTTTATGGCAACAAAATAAAAACTTAATTGATTATGAAATTAATAATCCCGTTGAGTTAGAAAATGGGCAAGCTGTTTCAGCGGCTCTTTTCTTTTTGATAATACAGCAATATCCTCTAAATGCATAAAAGCTTCATTAACGTATTTTTCTTTTAATTCTTTTGCCCACTCATCTACTTTACATTCTCTATAAACTGATAGTACTTCTTTTACTTTGTTTGGAGAGGGAGTTGAAATTAGATGCAGCAATTTATTTTTTTGATCCGGGGATACTTTTTCCAGAGCATGAATAAGGAGAAAGGTTTTTTTGTTTGCTTTAATATCTCCCCCTATCTGTTTGCCAAACTTCTCCGGATCACCAAATGCATCCAGGTAATCATCCTGCACCTGGAAAGCGAGGCCTAATTTTCTGCCAAATTCATAAATTAAATTCTGATTTCTTTCTCCCGCACCACCAAGAACAGCACCCATTTTTAAACTTGCTGCCAAAAGAACGGACGTTTTTAGGTTGATCATCTGCAGGTATTCCTCAAACCCAACTTCATTATTTTTTTCATAATCCATATCCAATTGCTGTCCTTCGCAAACTTCTTTTGCAGTCTTGTTAAAGATGTTGATGATCTTTTGTAAATATTTAGTTGATATTTTATTCAGATAATCATACGCTACTACCAGCATTACATCCCCACTAAGTAAAGCGGTATCGGTACCAAACTTTTCATGCACAGTTTGCATGCCTCTCCTTAGTGGCGCCTGGTCCATTATGTCATCATGAAGCAAAGTAAAATTGTGGAATAACTCAATAGCAGTTGCTACTTGCCATGCATCCGGAATAATTTCATCAAATAACTCATTGCCCATTAAACATAAAACAGGACGGATACGTTTGCCGCCAAGTTGTAGGAAATATCGTGTTGAATTATATAGCGATTCCGGTTGTTGCGGGAAATGTTCCAGCGAAAATTTTTCAGCGAATTGGTGTGATAACTGTTCAAATGAATGCATCAAATCAATATTAAAATTTAAAGTTCTGCGGATTCATTTTTGTATTCCAGAAAACAAGAAGCTGAACTACTTTTTTAATAGGCTGGTAGCGATAAACCAGAGTGGTTCTTTTATGAACCCCTGTAAGGAAAATATTCCTTTGAATGATGGATTTTCTAAATAAATAAGGGTTAGAAATGATTAGCTCAATCTTATTATTTACTGTGTTTACGAATTCAATTACAGAAGGTTCGCCAAATTCTTCCTGAAGATATGAGATGATTTGCCAGTATGTTTTTGCAGCTCTTATGGTCCAGACTACTTCCTTAACCATTTACGGTATTTTTTTACCATTTCAGAGTGAGGCACTACCTTACCTCTATTGGCTTCAGTTATTGCTTCTTTTATTACAGACTTTTGATCTTCACCAATCTCATTCCACCAATCTTCTTCTTTGTTCATTTCAAATATCTGATAAATAATACGCAAATCTCTCTCATCCGCTTTTTGCACAAAACGTTTCACCTGTTTTCGCAATGTTGAATTATCTGGCATAAAAAAAAAGTTTTTAAAGTTAATAAATTTAGCTTGGAGTATTCCTGCTATCGAAGTGTTGTTAAAGAACTTACCAATACCCCACTTATGTAGCTCTTCTTTTTTTCATCTTCTGTTTCTTTTTTACTTCCACGCCCCCTTCAAATACAGTAGATAATACCCACTCATAATCCAGTTGTCTTTTGGTAAGATTAGCAGCCACAACTTTTATAGTTACCTTATCTCCCATCCTGAATTTGCGTCTGCTTCTTGCACCTACAAGGCAATAATCTTCCTGGACAAAACGAAATTCATCATATTCAGCAAGGCTGGTTACGCTAACCATGCCTTCACATTTATGCTCTACTGTTTCTACCCAAAAACCAAATGCAGCTACCCCGCTGATCACTCCTTCAAATTCGTCACCCAGGAAATTCTGCATATATTCCACCTGCTTGTATTTATTAGCTGCTCTTTCCGCATCCATAGCAGCCCGTTCCCGCTCGCTGCAATGTTTACACTTCATTTCCAGTTTTTTCTCAGCGTGAATACTATTTTCAATTATTTGTTGCAAAATCCGATGTGCTAAAACATCAGGATACCTGCGTATAGGCGAGGTAAAGTGACAGTAGTTTTCAAACGCAAGGCCATAATGGCCAATATTCTCCGTTGTGTAGATTGCTTTAGCCATAGTACGTATTCCCAGTTGCTCCAATACATGTTGTTCCGGCTTTCCATGTGCGTCCGCCAGCATTTGGTTAAATGATGCAGCAATAGCTTCCGGAGAAGATGTATCGAACTTGTGTCCGAATTTTTTTGCAAAAGCCATAAACGGCAACAACTTTTCTTCCGAGGGCAGGTCGTGTACCCGGTAAGGAAACGGAAGTGGCTTTTTGTTGATCTTTATTTTTGATACATGCTCTGCTACTACTTTATTTGCCAACAACATGAATTCTTCAATAAGCTGATGTGCTTCTTTACTTTCTTTAACCACAATACCAATTGGCTTCCCCGTTTCGTCTAATTTAAATCTTACTTCCTGAGATGAAAAGTTGATAGCACCACTTTGAAACCTTTTTTTTCGTAATCGTTGTGCAATATTGTTTAGTAAAAGAATTTCATCCAAATACGGCCCTGCCTGTTGTTCAATAATCTCCTGAACTTCTTCATAGGTAAAACGATGGTCGGAATGAATAATGGTTCTTCCTAACCAATATTGTTTCACCTGGCCTTTTGGTGTCATTTGAAATACGGCGGAAAAAGTCAGCTTGTCCTCATGAGGACGTAAAGAACATAACACATTAGAAATTTCCTCCGGCAGCATCGGGCTTACTCTGTCGGGCAGATAAACCGAAGTGGCTTTATTGTAAGCTGCTTCATCCAACGCGGTATCAGGCTCCACATAATGACTTACGTCTGCAATGTGCACACCTATCTCATAGTTACCATTTTGCAAGACTCTGATTGAAATGGCATCATCAAAATCCTTTGCATCCACAGGATCAATTGTGAATGTGAGTGTGTTTCGAAAATCCTTGCGCTTATTTATTTCATCTTTTGAGATTGTCTCCGGTATTCTCCCCGCTTCTTCCAAAGCTTCTTCAGGAAATTCTAATGGAAAGCCGCTCTCCAATAAAATTTCTTTCATGGCAGCATCATTAGAATCCTCTGCCTTTAAAATATTCACTACTTCCCCCACCGGTCGCTTACCACTGCCCTGTTCCCATTCCTTAATAGTAACCACCACCCTATCCTTATCAACAGCACCATTGAAATTAGATTGGGGAATAAATATATCCGGCATTTTTTTATCTGCATCGGGAATAAAAAAAGCAAACCCTTTATTCATTTGCAATTTGCCAATGAATTCAGATTGTTTTCTTTCAACAACATCTTTTATTATTCCCTGCATTCTTTTGCCGGTCTTCCCGTTATCAATTTCCACACGAACCGAATCACCATGCATGGCAGTGTTGAAGTCTGTCGGTCGCACCAACACATCTGTTTCCAGTCCTTCTACAATCACAAACCCCATCCCAGACCGGGTTACTTCTAACACACCATCATAAATATTCTGATGTACTTTCTTTTTCTTGTTATCTTTCCTGGAGTGTTTGTGTGCCATGTGTTGAAAGAGATGGTTTTTTAAAATTGCTGATGAATGAAATAACTAAATTATTGAACTCCGTGTCTTGTTTAAACAGAAATCTGGGTTCGATAGGTATTACATAAAATGGCAGATGGTTTAATTCGCTTTCATATTTTAGTAACCGCATTGCATCTTTTTCTGTAGTAAGAATTATTTTTTTATCTGCCTCAATTGCTGCAAACCTCGATTGAATTTCTTTCCAGTCGTCAGTAGAAAAAATATGATGATCGCTATAGTGCATCATGTAATATGTATGTATCAGTTCTTCAAGGTATTTTTTTATAGGAAGGGGGTTGGCAATACCCGTAACCAGCAATACTTCTGTATACTCATCCAGAAGAACCGTGTGGTGTTGTGTAATATGATAAGGCCTTCCATACACAATTGTTGTAAAAAAAACCGGTTGCCCCGGTTGAGGTTTGATCTCTGCAATAACCTCATCTCTCTCTTCAGGAGATAAATTTTCCCTGCATTTGGTAACTATAATAATTTCTGCTCTTTTATAACTGCTTTTTAAATCTCTGAGATCGCCTGTTGGTAAAAAAAAATCTCTTGTAAATAGATTTCTGTAATCGGTTAATAAAATATTCAACCCGGCATCAATTGCACGGTGTTGAAATGCATCATCTAAAATAATTGCCCGTGTTTCCGGATGATCGTGCAATAACTGCGGGATCGCTTCTAACCGCTGCTCTCCCACTGCCACAGGTACATCCGGAAATTTTCGAAAAAAAAGCATTGGCTCATCACCAATATCAATGGCAGTTGTTTGTGCTGTGGCTAATGCATAACCTTTGGTTTTTCGCTTATACCCACGGCTTAACGTTGCCACCTTAAAACTACCCTTCAAATGCTTTACCAGGTATTCTACCATAGGAGATTTACCAGTGCCCCCAACGGATAAATTGCCAACACAGATAATAGGCAGCCCAAAAGAAGTAGGCTTAAAAATATTCTTATCATACAGCCAGTTCCGCAGCCAGATTACTAACCAAAACAGAAGTGCGAAAGGTATCAGTAGTATTCGAAATGACTTCAGGAACCAGTTAGAAAACATAAACCTTTTGCGGAGTGATACAAAAATTTAAAGGTACGTCAAATTTACCGGCATCCTCAATAGCTGCAACAGGTTCAAAGTAGCATAAACCAACTTTAATGCAATCGTTTCTGCATTGCTCCAGAAACCTGTCGTAAAAACCCTTACCGTAACCAACTCTGTTGCCATTTACATCAAATGCAAGCATCGGTACTAAAACAAGGTCAATTTCTGCAGGTGAAATAATATCTCCATGAACAGGTTCTAAAATATTATACACATTCTTTTCAAAAGAGCTATCCTCATGTGATGCTATTGCTACCATTTTATGATCGCCGGCATTAATGCGTGGAAACGCTACCTGCAATCCCGGGTTTTTAAATTTTAAATAATCAGTAATGATAAAAGTATTTATCTCTTTATTTTCTTCAATTGGATAAAAGCTTAATACCGAGGAAATATAAGAAAAAGTGAGAGTTTGAAAGTTTATAAGCAGCAAATCGTCCCATTTTTGTTTGTGCTGGAATGTAAGTTCCTTTCGTTTTAGCCTATAAAGTTTTCGTACATCAGCCTTCAGCATGTTATTCAGTTGTAGCAAATTGATTTACGAAAATGGAGAACACGGTTGTGCCATAATTTCTTGCTGACTTGAAGTATTCGTAGCTCTCATAATTATTACGTGGTGTGTGTTCCAATACAAACCAGCCATCTTGTTTCAGAAGCTGACGTTTAAAAATAAGCTTTGGCAGGTCATCTATATTCTTTAATGAATAAGGAGGGCCGGCAAAAATAAAATCAAACTGTTCTGTACATTGTTCTATAAACTTAAAAACATCTGATCGTACTATTTTCAAAGTATCTATCTTGAATTCAGTTGTTTTCTTTTTAATAAAATCAAGCATTTGGGGGTCTTTTTCCACTATAGCTAAATCACTTACACCGCGGGATGCAAGCTCATAACTGATGCTGCCGGTGCCACCAAATAAATCCAGCGTTTTTAATTTTTCAAGTTGGATGTTGTTTTCTAAAATATTAAAAAGACCCTCCTTAGCAACATCTGTAGTAGGCCGTGTGAACGGCATATTAGATGGCGGATTAATTCTTCTGCCACCTAAATAACCGCTTATAATACGCATGCCGCAAGGTTATACATGGAGGTAAAAAAGTGTTGAGGGTATTCCTGCTGATCAACTGTATTATCACCTGGCAAATCAAAATGAACGTTAAGAAAATAACCATGAAGTTCTTTGAACAATGCAGAATCTTCCTGAATTAACCCAGAAAGAATAATATGTGTTTCCTGTTGTGATAATTTAAACTCATCAAACATGCGGATAAGATAATAAACAACATCCAAAGGAACTGTGTAGCTATAGGTTTGCACCAGATTTAGCTGCTGTTGCTTTTTCAATATAACTCTAAAATATTTCGGTGTAAAATGTACAGATATATCAGTTTCTCCGTCTGATTGTTTACTGCTTTTTAAGGAAGTACTATAAGCATGGATATATTGAACATTATTATTATGCAAAGGCTGCAAAAGTTTTTCGGGCAAAGCATATAAAAGTATTAATCCCAACTCACTAACCTCATCCTGTGCTATCCGAACATTTTTAAGATCATAAGTTACGGTAAGAAATGTTGCAGCCACCTCTTCATTAAAATATTGTTTTGGAAAAAGTATAGCCGGGTGCAGCGCAGAACAAATACAAATACGATTTAAGGTTTCTGCAGCTAAATTTTCTTTCTTTAGTATTTGCTCTACAACGTCATAATTGTTCAAAGTTTTCAGACTGAGGTATTTCAACTTGTTAACAGACTTAGAAGTTTCATCGCAAAAAGCATAACAACAGTAATCTTCACCAACTTCCATTAATAGAACATTCCCTGTATCGTTGCCTGACTCAGCTTGTATATGAAAAAGAAGGTTCAATGAATGTTTTATTCCTCGCAAAATACATATTTCATTACAATTGAATTGATGAGCTGCTTTTATTAGCTTGCACAATTTTTTAAGAATGGCTGCAAAACTACAGGTTGAAATTTCGTACAGGCAAATCCTGAAAATTGCTTTGCCAATTAGCCTGGCTCTATTAGTGCCACAGTTGAATTTTATTATTAATAACATTTTTCTCGGCCACTTAAGTGAACAAGCCCTCGCCACTGGAAGCATAACAGGTGTGTATTACCTGATATTTGCAGGTATAGGGTATGGATTAAACAATGGAATGCAAACCCTTATTTCGCGGAGGGCCGGTGAAAATCGTCCGGAGGAAATTGGAAGAATATTTAACCAGGGGATATGGATAGCAATGCTGATTGCTGCTGGTGGAATTTTTATTACATATTTTATTGCACCTTTTATTCTCAAATCAACACTTCACTCAAAAGAAACTTATCAACTGGCTGTTGATTTTTTGCGGATACGCATTTTGGGCCTGCCATTCTTATACATATATCAAATGCGCAATGCGCTATTGGTTGGTACTAACCAAAGTAAATACCTTGTAGCGGGCACTTTAGCCGAAGCATTAAGTAATATTTTCTTTGATTATACATTGATCTTTGGCAAATTAGGTTTTCCAAACCTTGGATTTAACGGCGCCGCTATAGCATCTATTATATCTGAATTCCTTGGCATGTTTGTAATTTTCTCAGTGATCAGGGCAAAAGGAATCAGTAAAAAATTTTCGCTTTTTAAAAAGGTACAATGGAGTAAATACAATGCGCAACTAATACTAAAAATATCCGGCCCGCTTATTTTTCAGCATGCCGGGAGCATCATTAGCTGGGTTTTTTTTTATATACTAATCGAGCATCATGGATCTACCAGCCTTGCCGTATCTAATACAATGAGAAATATATTTGGATTTTTTGGGGTATTCATCTGGGCTTTTGCGTCAACCACCAATAGTATGGTAAGTAATATTATTGGTCAGGGTAAAAAAGAAGAAGTGTTTTTAGTAATAAAAAAGATTATATTTTTAAGTTCATCGATTGCCGTTCTTATTTGTATTCTGTTGAATGCATTCCCGGGACTTTATTTGTCCATTTACGGTCAATCCAATGAATTTATAGCAACGGGTGTGCCTGTTATGCGTGTAGTTGCTTTTGCAATGGTAATAATGTCCGTTGCTTCAGTTTGGCTGAATGCAGTTACAGGAACAGGTAATAGCAGGGTTACCTTTATTATTGAAATCATTACCCTGTTATTCTATTGTATTTATGTGTACCTGGCATTGGAAGTTTACCAACTATCCCTTGTATGGGGATGGATGTCTGAATTTTTATATTGGGGACTTCTTTTTTTCCTTTCTTACTGGTATATACAAAATAAAAAATGGCTGAAAACTGATCCATTAAAAATTCCGAACATAAGAAACACTAACTGATCCGATAAAATTCGGGATGGGGGGATTTACTTTTTTAATAGACACCTTTACCCTTTTTACCTGGCGGTGGTTCTTATAAATCGCATTCACAATATCCATTGCGAAAGTTTCCAGTAATTCATACTTCAAATGCATTTTTTGTTGAACCAGGTTGTAAATATCTACGTAATTAATAGTCTGCTTAATAGAGTTTACATGTTTAGGCGCCTTGAAGGAAATACAAACGTTTACAATAAATTCATTACCCGATTTAACTTCTTCTGCATGTACTCCATGCGATGCAAAAAAATGCAGATCGTTCAATTGTATGTCAATTGTTCCAGCCATGGTTAAAATTCTTTTGCTGATAAAAATCTTTCAGCATCCAATGCAGCAATACACCCGGAACCGGCAGCGGTTACCGCCTGGCGATATACTTTATCCTGCACATCTCCGGCTGCAAATATACCTTCCAAATTTGTTTTAGAAGTGCCCGGGATAGCTTTAATGTAGCCTGCTTCGTCCATCTCCAGCCATTCCTTAAAGATTTCAGAATTTGGTGTATGCCCGATTGCAACAAAAAATCCTTTTACAGGAATAATTGTTTCTTCATCGGTTTGATTGTTCTTTATGCGAACACCGTCCACTGTTTTTTCCCCTAAAATTTCTTCTGTTTCTGTATTCCAGTACATTTTAATGTTAGCTGTTCTTTTTACTCTATCCTGCATTATTTTACTTGCACGCATTTCATTACGTCTTATAAGCATGTGCACGGTAGTACACAGGTTAGATAAGTACAAGGCTTCTTCGGCAGCAGTATCACCTGCACCAACAATAGCTACTTCCTTGCCACGAAAGGAAAATCCATCGCAAACAGCACATGCACTTACACCATGGCCATTCAATCGTTGCTCGCTTTCAATAC
>JBHENB010000031.1:18435-27819 GCA_046262255.1 Chitinophagaceae bacterium | reverse complement strand
GGATTATACAGAAATGCGCAGATAACAAAACATTTGTGTTCATGTATGCTATCTGTGTGCTAAGCATTTGTTTTATTTAACCATACATTTTATAACATGCAAAAATCTTTAGTACAACCTTTATCAACCGTTAGTAATCCGGAGTTGGAGGAGTTGGTGCAATTCTTTAATGAAACTCTCGGCTTTTGTCCTAACAGTGTGCTCACCATGCAGCGCAGACCACATCTTGCAAAGGCTTTTGTCAATCTTAATATGGCTGTCATGAAAAATGAAGGCAGGGTAACCAGTTCACTAAAGCGGTTAATCGGCTATCTTTCAAGCTATACTGCAGGCTGCCGGTATTGCCAGGCACACACCATACGTGCTGCTGAACGTTACGGAGCCAAACAGGATATGCTGAACAATATTTGGGAATATAAAACTCATCCCGCCTTCAATGATGCCGAAAAAGCGGCGTTTGATTTTGCTATTGCTGCCAGCTCTGTTCCAAATGCTGTTATAGATGAAGTAGCAGATAATCTTCGCAGGCATTGGGATGATGGAGAAATTGTAGAAATTTTAGGGGTTATTAGCTTGTTTGGTTACCTTAATCGCTGGAACGATTCCATGGGTACTCCACTTGAAAATGCAGCACTACAATCAGGAAAAACTTATCTTGAAAAGAATGGATGGAGTGCAGGAAAACATAGTTATTAATAGCACAAAGGGGAGATGATTAAAACCATTTTTGATAGTTATGGCACACCAATATTAATTGGGCTGTTCATAATACTGTTTATTCTTGAAACCAAATTTCAATTAAGAAAAAGGGTACAGAAAAGATGGAAAAGAATAGTAATTAATTTTATCGTTTCTATTCCTGCTTTTGTTTTGTTGCGAATACTTTTTATTCCTGCAATGGTTTGGCTGGCTGTGAAAAATCAATCATGGCAATTTGATTTGAACTATTTGTTTGATGCACCTGCTACAGTAAAAGCAGTCATTGCTTTTTTATTGCTGGACTACAGCAACTATATCTGGCATATTTTATTACACAAAATTCCAATTCTTTGGCGGTTTCATTTAGTGCATCACACAGACCTGGATTTGGATGTAACAACTGCATTCCGTTTTCATTTTGGAGAGATGATAGCTTCGATATTCTTTCGTGGAGCGGCAATTATTGTAATAGGAGCTTCACCAATTATGGTGCTTATTTATGAAATAGCTTTTGAAGCCGCTACACAGTTTCATCACAGCAATACAAAACTTCCATTCAGGTTAGAAAAAGCATTGAACTATTTAATTGTAACTCCAAGAATGCACGGCATTCATCACTCTATGATAAGGAGAGAAACAGACAGTAATTTTTCCATTATCTTTTCTTTCTGGGATAGGATACACAAAACAGCAAGGATAAACATTCATCAAAACAAAATTGTAACAGGTGTGCCATCTTATGCTGATGAAAGAGAGCTGACAATTGGAAGTTTATTGAAATTACCCTTTACAGAAATTCGGGAATGGAAGGATAATGAAAGATTGCCCGACGATAATATTAATCAAATGAAACCGTAGAACACTTGACAAACCAGACTACGCACAAAAGCACACACATTTGCAAGCACACAAACCCTGACACAAAGCCAACTTGCAAAAGAGTATGCTTTTCTCCTACGGTGGCAGTCAGCACTACATGTTGACACAATGTTTTAAGTGACACACCCAAAAGAATGGCGAACGTACAACAGGGGGTTTGACGTTATTGGGTCGGGACATTGAAACATCACTGTATTTTGCTATTAGCTTCAGTTTCGGCTCGACGTTAATAATTTAGCTTTAGTTATTAACTTCAACTTTAAAAATATTATTGGGCTTCAGTTGTAGGCTCACGTTTTTCAAATATCCCAACAACGCCAAGCCCTTCCGTTGTAAGCAATATCGACAAAAACTAACACTTAATAAAGTATATGAAAAGTGCTTATGAAATAGCTAAGCGTTTTAGAGAGGTTATTCTTATCGGAACTTGGGTTGCAAACACTAATTATAAACATCAATTGACAGACCTAAACTGGGAGATTGCAATAACTAAATTTAATTCTTTGAATACGATTGCAGTTCTGGCTCAACATATCCACTATTATATAAACGGAGTAAAAAATGTTTTTAAAGGTGGAAGTCTTGACATAAAAGATAAATATAGTTTCGATTTTTTACCAATTCAGTCACAAAATGAATGGGAAAAATTTTTGACCAAATTCTGGAATGATGCAGAAGAATTTGCTTCATTAATTGAACTAATGTCTGAAGAAAAGTTAAAGGGAGTATTTGTCGACGAAAAATACGGAACATATCAACGAAACATAGACGGAATAATTGAGCATAGCTACTACCATTTAGGACAAATAGTATTGATTAAAAAGATTTTATTAAACGAAAATAAATAATACAGCCTACAACAACAATCTATCATTTAACTTCCTCAAAAAGAAGTGAAACATTGGGATCTAAAATGATTTTTACAGGCTTTAAGTTAGTATCCAATTTCAACTCTGTTTCCTTTTCGTTAATTAAAACTTTTTGCATAGTGGTTTTTCCATCCGCTGTTGTAATTGCAAATTGTAATGGAAACCGAAAAAGCTTTTCACCTGTTTGAATCACTGTAGCTTTGATCTTATTACCATCAGCTCTCCATTTTACAGAAAGTTTCGGCACACCCGGCTGGTATAACCATTGATTAAAAAAAGGTGTCAGTTCTTTACCGGAGACCTTTTCCGCCACCGCTTCAAAATCTCTTGTATCTGCATTGCTTCCCTTGTATTGCAGGTAGTAGATTCGAATAATTTTGCGGAAAACACTATCCCCTACTTCATTCCGCAACATGTGCAATACCCAGGCACCTTTTTGATAACTGTTTGCATTCAATAGCTCCATGAAATCAGAAGTAGTATCTACAACAGCTTTTAGTGATCTTTTTGCAAACTGAATTACCTGCTGTCGTTCTTTTTGCAGCCGTTTACTGGAGCTGTCTTTTCCATACTTATTTTCTATATAGATATCTGTCATGTAAGTTGCAAAACCTTCACTCAGCCATAAGTGGGAAAAATTCTTTTCAGTGGCCATATTGCCAAACCACTGGTGAGCAATTTCATGCGCTATTAAATCTTCCGAACTCCGATTACCTGTAACGGATTTCTCCGAATAAAAAATAGCGCTTGCATTCTCCATTCCGCCAAAAATGGTTTTGGACTGCACGTTAGCCAGTTTTTGAAATGGATAAGGGCCTATGTAATCAGAAAAAAAATTTAAAATGCCTGTTGCCAAAGTATAATCATAATAACCTTTTTCCTTATCCTGTGGATAAACCCATGCAGTAACAGGCACACATGATGAACTATCTACTCTCCCTATGGCAAACTTCGCCGCACCAATCACCATTACTTTTGTTGGTATAGGTATAACTTCTTTCCAGTGGGTCAGTTTTTTATTTTTAGATACGCTCGTTTCTTCTACCTGTATCCCGTTAGATATTATTTGATAATGCAAAGGTGCAGTTACAATAAATTCCACAGAAGCTTTATCATTAGGAACATCATTGCACGGAATCCAATTGCGACCACGATTTGGCCAGTTATCTGCAAAAAATGTTCTGTCGCCATATTTGTTTTTGGAAATAATCAAGCCATCTTCAGGTATACCATTGTAACTAATAGTAAAAGTTTGGCTTTGTTTGGTTTTACCAGCAGTCTTTAGTATTATTTTCAATTTATCATTTACTTGCTGAAACTGTGCTCCATTACCTGTAACACTTTCTACCTTCATGCCTTTGCCATTTGCTTTCACCTGAACAAGGTCTAAAGAAAACTCAGTAAGAGGTTGTAAAAATTGAATCCGCACTTCTGCAGTTCCGGCAATTCGGTCGTTTTCGTCATTTAATTCCAGAAAATATTTGTAGTGCAGTACATCAATTGTTTGTGCATGAACAAAAGCAAGATTAAATTGAATAAATAAAACGAAAATGATTTTTCTTATCTTAGATTTCTTCATAATCTTTTTAATCGTGTAAATCATAGTTCAAAGTTTTTCCAGCATATCCACCACTTTCTCTCTTTTTAAAATTACGTAACCAATCCTGTCGTTACTTATACCTTCTTTTAACTGATAGCTAAATTTCAGCTGATCATCCGTTACTGTTGTTTCAAAAAATTTAAAAGAAATATTTGAAAATTGTTTTAGCTCCTCCCCTAATTCGTATAGATGAGTAGATAGTATAAAAAGTGAGTTTTTTATTTTTATCAATCCTTTTATTACTACAAAAGAGCATTTCATTGCATCCTGCACATTTGTACCTTTAAATAGTTCGTCAATAAGAACCAACCATTTTTTACCATCGTTGATTTTGTAGATGGTATTTTTTATCCGCTGCACTTCATTAAAAAAGAAGCTTTCTCCCTTTGCAATATTATCTACAACATTAATGTTTGTCAGCAGCCCGTCAAATAGTGTTAATTCCATGTTTTTTGCAGGAACACCCATGCCTATATGTGCCAGGAAAACAGACGAGCCAACCGATTTGATCAATGTACTCTTCCCGGCCATATTGGCACCGGTTAAAAATAAAAAGTTTTCATCCTGGTGCATTACTAAATCATAGGCAACAGGTTGTTGTAATAAAATGTGGTACAAACCTTCAGCTTTAAGGAAAGGTTGTTCACTCTCTTTAAATTCGGGGAACCGCAGGTTAAAAGTTTTTACTGCAGTAGCCATAGAATACCAGGCCTCCAACCTGCTGAAAACATCAATCATTTCAAGAGTATGACTTCTGTACCTTGTACGCACATAATAGGTAAAATAGAGGTACTGCTGTGTTGAAAATTTATCATTAGCCTTAGTTGCCGCCAGTTTAGCCAATGGCTCTTCAGTTAATATTTTATTGATCCTGTCTATATAAAATCGAAACTGGGAAGGCGAATCAATGGAGGAAAAAAGTATAGTAAGTTTCTTAAGCCCCCGGTAGAAATCTGCAAAGTGATTAATGGAAAACTTAATCATAGAGTAGTCATGAGAATGCAACAACCTGTATGTGTAAGTGCCTAATAAATTTTGATTTTGGCTGACAGGGTCCAGCGGATATTCCAAAAATTTTTCTATCATGATGATTGTGCCATTGGTAATTTCTGCAGGCCAGTCATCAATATGATCTATTAATGCTTTGATGATATTTTGAGTTCCTATAATTCGCTTCAGGTCATGATGCGGTTCTGTGAAGAATCTTTTTAGGCACTGTTTCCCTCCGTAAGTTTTGGTGAAATTTAGTTTGTGAAAAATAGAAAATTCTTCCTCAGAATGAAAAACCGATATATCGTTGAATGTTATTTTATCTATTTGCACGGCCCCCTCCTACCCTCCCCAAGGGGAGGAAACTTATTAATTAATGCTTCCAGTACAATGTTTATCATCCGGCAACTATGATTATTTATCTATTGAAGAAGAGCCTTCTTCCAATTGTTGATTCATTAAACATGCCGTTCTTATATACTAAATGTCCGTTTACAAATGTATGTGTAATGGCTGCCGGAAAAGTTTCATTTTCAAACGGGCTCCATCCGCACTTATACAAGATGTTTTCTTTTGTTACTGTTGTGTTTTCGTTCATATCTACTATCACCAGGTCAGCAAAATTCCCCTCACGAATATATCCTCTCTCCTGTATCTGAAAACAATCTGCAACTGCATGGCACATTTTGGCAACAATCTTTTCCAATGAAATTCTTCCAAGTCTGTAATACCGCAACATCAACAGCAATCCATGCTGAACCAAAGGAATACCCGCAGCGGCCGGCCCCCGCCCATCTTCCCCCAAAGGGGGAGGTGAAACGAACAGCCCACTCTTTTCTCTTACATATCTCTTTTCAGACAATAAATGGGGTGCATGATCTGTAGCAATAACATCTAAATTGCCATCCAACAATCCCTGCCACAATGCTTCTTTGTGATGCGGATCTTTAATTGCAGGGTTGCATTTAATTAAATTTCCTAAGGCTTTATACTCATTACTTGTAAAATGCAGATGGTGCACACAAACTTCAGCAGTAATGTTTTTTTTATCCAGAGGCACATCATTACAAAACAACTGCAATTCGTTTTGTGTGCTTATGTGTAAAACGTGCAACCGGCTATTGTGTTTTTTGGCCAGCTGCACCGCTTTAAAAGAAGATGTAAAACAAGCTTCTTCACTCCTTACTAATGGATGGTCTTCTGCAGATAAAACATTTCTTTCTTTTGTTAGCTGGTCCATGTTCCGTTGGATGATTTTCTCATCCTCACAATGCGTTGCAATGGGTAATTCACATTTACCAAAGATTTCTTCTAATATAAAAGAGTCATCAACCAGCAAATTACCTGTGGAGGAACCCATGAAAATCTTTACACCACATACTCCTTTTTTCTTCTTATTTGTCTTCAGCACCTCCTCCACATTGTTATTAGAAGTGCCCATGTAAAAGGAATAATTGGCGAGGGAACTTTTTGCAGCAATAGAATATTTTTCTTCCAGTAACACCTGAGTAAATACCGGCGGCACAGTGTTCGGCATTTCCATAAAAGAAGTTACACCACCTGCAACAGCAGCTTTCGATTCTGTGTAAATAGTTGCTTTACGTGTTAGACCCGGCTCACGAAAATGCACCTGGTCATCAATAACCCCGGGTAATAAATATTTTCCCTCACCATTGATTTCTTCAACATCATAATCAACAGAAATATTGGATGCTAATTTTTCAATCCTTTTATTCACAATCAATACATCAGCTACCTTAATTGTGCCTTCATTCACCACATGAATATTCTTAATCAGGAATTTTTGCATAATTTGACCTCCCAATAACCTACTATGCAATTTAAACAAACACTTGTAAGGCTCTTATTTTTAATACTCCCCGCTACACTTAATGCACAAACTACTTATTTACCGCAAGGTGCTAAAGAAAATATATTAATAGAACGGCTGGAAATAAAGGCACAAACGGACTCTGCACTTAACTTTTCCAAGACCAAACCTTACAGTCGCAAGCATGTTATACCTACAATTGGTAATTATTACAGAACAGGAAAATTCATTAAAGAAGCAGGCGAAATACCGGCTACATTGGACAGTCAGGATTATAGCAGAAGCGAAGTTGCAGCAGATTTATCCAATGTAGATTTATATAATGCCTACTCTGCTATGGTAAACAACCTGGAATGGGCCATAGGAAACCGTACAGAATATTCCAGCAAAAAACCTATAGCAAATCATTTTTATCAATCACCCGCCAACCTTTACGAGGTACTTACAGAAGATTTCTTTCTTGCTGTAAATCCTGTTTTTCAATATGTAATTGCAAAGGAAAATGACAATGACCAGCATTTATTCTTAAATACACGTGGACTAACCTTTCGCGGACGCATAGCTAATAAAGTAGGCTTTGCCGGTTACTTCACCGATAACCAGGAAAGAGATCCATTATATGTGCAGAGATTTGTGAATGAACGACAGGCAGTACCCGGCGCCGGCTTTTATAAGGGCTTTAAACAAGGCGGCTATGATTATTTTGATGCAAGAGGATACTTTTCTGTTAACGTAGCAAAGTTTATTGATGTTTCATTTGGTTATGATAAACATTTTATTGGTAATGGTCACCGTAGCTTATTCCTTAGTGATTTTTCCAACAGTTCCTTGTTTCTTAAACTGAATACAAGGGTTTGGAAACTAAATTATCAGAATTTGTTTATGGAGTTGGAAGCAGCGCACCACAGGCAGACAGATGAACTGATTCCTAAAAAATATGCAGCCATGCACCATTTAGATATTAATGTAACCAAATGGCTGAACGTTGGAGTGTTTGAAGGAGTTGTTTTTGGGCGAAAGGACAGGTTTGCTTTTAGTTATCTAAATCCGGTTATTTTCATTCGTTCCATTGAGCAGCAGAATGGCAGTGTTGATAATGCTGTTGCAGGCATTGATGCAAAAGCCAACCTTTTTAAACGTTTGCAAATTTATGGGCAGTTTTTAATAGATGAGTTTAGCCGTGCGGAAAGATCAGCCGGGGAAGGATGGTGGGGCAATAAATGGGGAATACAGGCCGGGGTAAAATATATAGATGCATTCAATATTAATAATTTAGATCTGCAGGTGGAAACAAACCGGGTTCGGCCATTTACTTATTCTCACCGCGACTCTGTTGCTAACTACACTCATTATAATCAACCTTTGGCACATCCGCTTGGCGCTAACTTCCAGGAGTGGATTACTATTGCGAGGTTGCAACCGGCGCCGAAATGGTTAATGCAGGCAAAAGGAATTTTTTATATGCAGGGTAAAGACAGGGACAGCATTAGCTATGGCAGCAACATTTTCCTACCGAATATTGCGCCATTCCGTAAAAGCGACTATGGCTTTGAAGTTGGCAGCGGTGTTCGCACCAAAACCGCTTTAATGTCTTTTTTATTATCGTACGAGTTGAAGCAAAATTTATTCTTAGAAGCTAATACTTTGTTCCGTAAACAAAATGCTACCATTATCAACCGAAATCCTAAAAACACGTTTGTGATCTCTGCAGGCATTCGGTGGAACATGCACCGGCGGGAGTTTGATTTTTAGGACGCTGAGCCCGGCGAAGTGTGTCACTCTGAGCTTGCCGTATGTAATAATTTTTTTGTAACCAGCTTTAGTGCTCCTATCATCGTCTCTTGCATCGCACTCTTGTACGTTTTATAATTCTATTGAGCTATTTGTTAAACTTTACCTGATTATTCAGTAGATTTCGGTAATAACCCTTGCAGGAAGCTGCGAGTTGGCGGACAGACTATGACAACGGTGCAACCATTAAGCTGACTGGATATGATTATACATTTTTTTCGCATAACAATAATATCCGCGTTGCTACTGACTTTTATGTTCCTTCCTTTTATCCCCGGGAGGTACGATAGTGTAGCGGTAACACTATCGTTTATGTCGCAGATTTTTGGAATGGCTGGACTGCCACTGATTCCAATAGGATTATTGTGGTTGACATTTGAATTAATAAAGCAAACAAAAAAGGATTGGAACCTAATAGCCTGGAACAAGAAGCTGAGTAGAGTACCAGTCGTACAAGAGTGCGATGGTTCGCTAAATTCAGCACAGGTTCCCCGTGTTGTCGTTGGTCGCCTGACCAACGAGTTAGTTGCTATATCTCAACATAATGGGTAATCATATCAAACGGATCGTCAACATCCTCATAGAAACCAGCAGATGAATATTTGTACTCTGCAGGATGTAAAGCAAGTGTCCATTGCGGTTGACAAGGGTTGCTGTGAATATAATCGAGCTTTTGCTGAAAAAATCTCTCTGAATACAAATCAATTGACATTGAATCCCTCTTC
>JBHENB010000031.1:0-18425 GCA_046262255.1 Chitinophagaceae bacterium | reverse complement strand
TTACTCAGAAACTCAGATTTGTTGCTTTGTAAATACTCAATAACTTTCTTAGCTGTGAATTTTAAAAAATCTCTTTGAAAATCTTCTCTCCGCAGTTTTTCAGAAACCCTCCAGATCAAATGCATGTGATTCGGCATTATCACATATGCACAAACCTTTACTTCGCCTTTATCGATTCTATATTTCAAAGCATCAATGACGATGTGTTTCGCAGCATCTGATTGAAGCAGTGGAAGCCAATCTTTACAGACAGCAGTAAAGAATTGAACATGATGATCCTGCACTAGTGAAGGCATAGGCTAATTTAGAGAAAGGAACTCTTTCAATTCATCGTTGGTCAGGCGACCAACGACAACAATAGGTTCGCCAAACTCAGCACAGGCTCCACAAAAGATGACAGAGTTACTAATGCCGGGTAACCAAATTTCCTTACATTCAACCATCATCAGCCTTCCAAATGAATAGAGAAAACAATCATGCGGGATTGTATTTTATCCAGCACATTGGAGTATTTCAAATTCTCATCCCGGCTGTGAATGTTGTTTAGGCCGTTACTGATCTTTATTTCAGGAGAAAAAATAAAGCTCTTAAAATAAAAATTAAATCCCATACCTGCTTCTATGCCGTAATCTACTTTGTTTATTTTTAATAGATCTTCTGCTTTGCGAGCCCGTGCATTGGAGGCAAGATCATAATCCAGCTTTCCGCCACCAAGCAAGTACACTCTAAAATTTCCAATGCGGTCACTCCGGAATTTTACCTGCAAAGGGAAAGATACAATTACCGATTCTACCTTTTTTGTAACACTGTCTCCAAAGTCCCTGTCTCCAAACCTGAGGCTGTAGAACATATTACGTTCTGTAAACATCAACTGCGGATTAAACCGTGCTTCAAATCGGTTGGAGATTCGTGCAGTTGCCAGTAACCCTAATGCAAATCCCGGAGAGTTTGTTGGCTCCGCAACTAAAATAGTATCCTGGTTTAAGAACTGCTCGTGTAATTGTGTATGAAACCGGGATAAATTAGCGCCTAATGTAATTCCAAAATATACGGCCTTCAGATCGTGATCATCCAGGTTAGTTTGCCTTTGAGCATTTGATGTAACAGAAAACCCTGTAAAAAAAATAGCCAGAATAAGACTTATTTTCCCAATGGTTTTCTTCCGCAATAAATACAACATATTCCTAAGCTTAGCGGTTTGAACGAGGTATTGAAATAACCCGTGCTTTTTAAAATCTCAATAAATTCCTGCCGGTCGGGAAAGGCTTTTGCAGATTCATTCAGATACTTATAAGCCTTTTTATTTTGATTAAACCACTTTGCAGCTTCCGGCGCCACAATACCCATGTATAAATTATATAAATTCTTGAGGCCGGGAATTGTTGGTTTGCTAAATTCAAGCACCACTAATTTTGCACCAGGCTTTAAAACCCGCAAAATTTCCTGCAATCCTTTCTCCAGGTTTTCAAAATTTCTTACCCCAAAAGCAACAGTTACCGCATCAAACGTATTATCATTAAAGTTTATTGTTTCGCTGTCGCCACTATAAAGGTGAATCTGATTGCCCAATTTTTCTTTCTCCACTTTCTGCCTTCCAATCCTTAACATGTTCTCTGAAATATCAATTCCTGCGATTTTTTCGGGGTAAAGAATTTTAGCTGCAAGTATGGCCATATCAGCAGTTCCGGTAGCTACATCTAAAATGTACTGTGGCTGGTCTTTCTTTAGCCGCCTTATTGCTTTTTTTCGCCACGATACGTCTATGCCTGCACTTAAAAAACGGTTCATAAAATCGTAGCGCGGAGCAATGCTATCAAACATAGCCCCAACCTGGTGTTTTTTTGAACCTGTGTCAGAAAAAGGCTTGACGCTGTCGTGAGGAAATTCAGGCATGGTTGCGAAGTTAAAAGGAATGATTTTTTAAAGGCGTTTAAAAAATCCTGCTTTAACTATTGTTTTACAGCCAGCATTCTACTCAATAAAATGGGTCCTGCAATCCAGTACATAAAAGAAGCATACAACCCTGGGAAATAACCTTCAACTCTTATGGCGTAAAGCATATGCCCAATTACATTAAAAACCACTCCGGCAATAGCAAAAAACCAAACTATGATCATCATAAATTTAATTTTTTTATAAATGCCTATTGCCCCCAACACAAATAAGGAATACGCAACCATATTAAAACTCACGAATAAGTTTGGGTGCTGTGGTGGAATTCCTAACATTAATTCGGGCAATCTTTTGTTGAAACCGAAAATAAATTCTTCAGTAAAATGTAAAAGCTGAATTGCGATGCATAACAAATAACAGGTAAAATTTGGATGTTTATTTTCCTTGTTATGACTTTTTATTATGTAGAAGATATATGCAATAATCATAGCAGGAATGAAAAAAATTCTTATGGCAGGATGAATAATGTAAAAAATTGAAATTGCTATGATTGCAATAAGAGTAACAATAAATAAATTTTTTGTTGCAGCGGAAACCATGTATAAGTATGAACGAGGTTAAATATACTCAATAGTGCAAAGCTATCTTTGCTACATGGAGATCATACATGCTGAATATGTTATCAGCAGCCCTTCTGTAGATAAATGTCCAAAGCCGGACCGGCCGGAATATGCGTTTATCGGCAGGAGTAATGTAGGCAAATCATCAGTAATAAATATGCTTTGCAACAAAAAAGAAGTAGCAAAAATTTCTCGGTCTCCGGGCAAAACCCAACTGATCAATCATTTTGAAATTGTATCAAGCGATAAACTACAATGGTATCTTGTTGATTTACCGGGATATGGGTTTGCAAAAGTCTCGCAGAAGCAACGTAAAAGCTGGCAGCGAATGATTGAAGACTACATCCGCAAAAGAGAAAACCTCGCAACCATATTTGCATTAATTGATAGCCGCCACCACCCGCAGCCAATTGATCTAAAGTTTATTAATCAATTAGGCGAATGGCAAATACCGTTTGCACTTATTTTTACCAAAGCAGATAAAAGTACGCAACGTGAGACAGCAGTTAATGTGAAGTATTTTCTGGAGGCTTTAAAGGAATCGTGGGAAGAATTACCACCACATTTTGTAACATCCGCGGTAAAACGAACAGGAGCTAAACAGCTTTTAGAGTATATCAGTGAAATAAATATTTCTTTTTATCAGCAAAAACATAGTTAGTATGTGATATATTTTAATTCTGGCATATATTGCAGCCCGGAAATTAAATGCAATGAGAAAGTCGAAAGTAGAAAGGTCTATTGTTGTTGTTTTATTTATAATGGTTCTGGTAGTTTTTTCATTTGCGCAAAGAGATAGCAAAAAATTAGATAACCTGTATACTACCATTGCTGAAGCTGGCAAGAAGTTTTTTTTAGCGGAAAAAAATTAAGAGTAAGTTCCTTCACAAGAAATTTTTTGATAGTACTCTCCTAATTAACAACCTTATTAGCACAACTGCTGCTGGCGAAGGCCTCCGGTTTAGCTTTAAAGGCAAAACCCATTCCTAAAATATATCCCATTGCTTCCTTTAAAGCATCATTACTTTTAAAGTGCGGGTTCGTATTAATATCCGCATGCACTTCCATATCCACATCATATAAAGTAAAAAGATCGCATAATTCGTATGCAATCTCAATACTTTTGGCTACTTCCAGCAGCATTCGTTCTTTTATAGTTACATGCTGACGGGCTCTTTCATTATGTATAAACATAAAACCCCCATGGCCTTCCCTTAAAAAAACTATTACAGTTGCATACTCTGTCTCCAGGCCTTTAATTTGAGAGTCTGTGCCTATACAAACTTTTAATTTATAGCCTGCTGCGGTTTCCCGTTTGATGGCATTTTCTACAGCCTGGTGTATAGGTAATTCAAGTGTTTCACCGTTAAATTTTCTCCAGCGCATACATAAAAGGTTTTTCTAAGTTATAGAAAAAATCCGGAGTTACAAACCAGATGAACAAATGATGTGAAAGCACCTTATTAAACAGAAAAAATATTTATCTATTTGTCGGCTCAGTAATTACTCATGCTTAACATAACCAAAGTGCAGGCAACAACAGGTTGTATATTATTTTCCTTTGCAAGCCGCATCAAAGCTGCATTTTCAGTGCCCGGATTAAAAATGATTCGTTTTGGTTTTAGAGAAAGTATATAATCGTAGTAAGATTGTTGATTTTGAGGGTTTAGATATAGCGTCACTGTATCTACTCCTTCTACAGGTAAATGTTCCGTAGCAATTTCCACATCTCCAACTTTGCCTCTTCTTTTTCCAATTGCTACTACAGGATGGTTGTTGAATAGTAATTTACGAACGGCTAAATAACTATAACGTGCAGGATTATCAGAGGCGCCTAATACAACGGTCTTTTTTGGTTCTTTCATAACTATTTTCTTCAATAATTGAATAACAAAGCATATGCCTTAAAAACGTGTGCCATGAGTTTTTTTAATAAGGAAAGGGGCAACACCGGGAAAAATGTTAAACGTATTTACAAATAAATTACTGAAGAAATTAACTCCAAAAAAGTGTTGTAACATTCTGCCCGTAAATAGGCGGGTGGCAAATTGTTTGTTCCATTGTTGCTGGTATTGTTCTTCCAATTGTTTTCGTGACATTTTCTTTTGTAAAAAACCGGCAATTAATCCTGAAGCAATTTTACTGCTGTGCAAAGCCATGCTCATTCCATTACCACATAACGGAGCAATCATTCCGGCTGCATCACCTAACATCAGCACTCCCTTTTCTACCTGCGTTTTTTTACTAAAACTAACCTGGGATATAGTTAATGGAAATTCTTCTACAACCTCGCTGTCTTTAAAAATTTTTTTCAACCGCGGATTACAAGACAATACTTTTTCCTGCAGTTGCATAATGGAATTGTTGCATTTTTTAAAGTTGGAAGCGGTAGTAAGATAACAAAGGCAATACTTATCACCATCTACCTTGGATATACCGCAATAGCCACCAGGAAAATTATGTAAGCCGATCACCTGTTCATTCCATACTGTTTTTACATGGTATTTAACGGCTACCTGGTTATTAATTTTGGGATCCTGCTTTGCCAAAAAAAGCCGTCTCCACCTTATATCTATATTACTTCGTTTGCCATACGCAGCACAACACACCTTTGCAATAATATTTTCCTGACTTTTTTCTTTTGATTGAAAGAAAACTTTAAATTGATCTTCATCATTAATAATATCATTTACTCTTGTTTGCTGCAACACTGCAATACCTTTTTGTATTGCAATCTGTGCTAACAAATGATCTAACGTATGCCTGCTGATGCCAAAACCACCTAAGGGTAATTGGGTAATAAACTGTTTGCCATTAGGTGATGAAAGCAGCAATGTGTTTATTAATGGCAGCTTCAGTTGTTGTAACGGTACTCCAAGCTGCTGCAAAAAATTCCAGGCTTCCATGCTGATGTATTCGCCGCAAACCTTGTGAAACGGATACTTTTCTTTCTCAAACAAAATAACACTGTACCCTTTATCTGCCAATTGAATAGATGCAGCAAGCCCTGCAAGGCCACCCCCCACAATTGCAACATCTGCATCCATTTTATGTATGTAGTTTTTTGCACGTAACCAGCCAACGGTAGGCCCAGTGTTTTTCTGTTTCATAATCCCAAATGCCTGCTCTCCCGAGAATTTTATGCCAGTCTTTTTGTATGAAAGCCCTTTTTACAGAAAGGGGGCCATCATGTTTTACAAGATAGCTTTTTGAAAAAAATCTGGTAAGTAATTTAATGAAATGATATGCCACGGGATGACGCCGAAGATCATTTATAAAAAATCCGATTAAACAATTTTCAAACTTCCATTGCACCATTTTTATCAATTCTTCATTAGTAAAATGATGGCAAAAAAGAGAGGAAAAAATAACATGCGGTTTTTCCGGAAACTCTACATTACGATAATCGGAACAAATAAAATTAATGCCTGAATTTTCAGCTTGCTCTTTTGCAAATGCAATGCATTGCTTATTAATATCAATACCGGTAAGTGTACATTTCAATTGCCTGGAATGAAAGTAATCTTTCAGTACCCGTAAACTATCTCCCCCTCCACAACCAAGTTCTACAATACGAGCGGGTTTATTCAAACCAGAGTTTTTTAGAACTGCTTTTATTCCTTTTATTGTAATGTTGTGCCCGCCAAGGCGACGGTTGATAACTGCCAGTTCCTCCATGTTTTGCCTGATATCAGCAAAAGGAATATCATCTTTATCCAATAATTCTTTTTTATATGACCGTTGTGCGAAACTCAATTTGTAGAAGAAGTAAAAGTTTCAACTGTTAAACCCGGACCAAACGCAGCACTAAATATTTTCTTCCTGCTTTTTGTTTGCAGAATTTCTTTCAGCACAAATAAAATGCTTACCGAGGACATATTACCATAATTCCATAACACCTGGTACGACTCCTGCAATTGTTGCCGCTGCAAACCAACAGATTTTTGTATACTTTCTAAAATGCGTTTACCGCCAGGGTGTATGCACCAATGTGAGATGTCTGCCATATTCCATCCTTCTTTTTCTAAAGCCTGGTTAACAATATTACCAAAATCTTCTTCTATTAAGTCAGGCACATAACCGCTCAAAGTCATTAAAAAACCGGAAGATGAAAGTTCCCAGGCCATATCCCTTCTGCCTTTTTGTATTACCTGACTGTGAAAATTGTTAATGTGTAACCCGGGCAATGGGTTATTATCAGCAGTTACCAAAACAGCAGCAGCTCCATCGCCAAACAAAAGAGAAGAAGCAATGTTATCCATTGTAGCTTCCCGCTGAAAATGAAGCGTACTCAACTCAGTGCAAACTATCACCACTTTTGCGTCCTGCTCTGTTTTACAAAAAGCATCTGCCATTTTTAATGCATGAATAGCTGCATAACATCCCATGAAGTTTACAGATGTACGAAAGATGTTTTTCTCCAAATCCATCAGGTCCATTAGCTGCAGGTCTAAACCGGGGGCACTCATGCCTGTGCAGCTTACCGTAATTAAATGTGTTATTTCGCTGTGATGAATATTATCGTGTAGGCAATTACGAGCGGCGTCTACAGAAAGCAATGGTGCATTTTTATTGAAGATCGTCATGCGTTGTTCCAGCGAGGGAAATGGTTCTAAATTTTCACTCTGCGGATAAAATTTCCATTCCGACAATGGACGGCTATAATCCGGTACCACAGAATAACGTTGCTTAATTCCGCTTTGCGCATATAAAAATCTCATTTTTCTTTTATCTGCTTCAGTACCGGCATAAACATTCTGCATAAATTCAAAAATATCATTTTGCTGATGGCAGTAAGCAGGAACAGCAGTGCCTATGGAAATAATTTTACTCAAAGTGATTCCGTATAATCTCTAAAATAAAAAAAATAGTTAAACACATGGCAGATATTGCATTCATCCGCAAGCTATGCACAAAATCAGCATGTTTCTCATCCCGCCAAACCTTACGCACCCAATACAGGAAAAATATTACAATAGGTGATGTAACCAGCAAAAAATAAAAGTAGCTCTTCATCTCTCCCTGTTTACGATAAAGCATGTACATTAATAATATTGCTATTAAAAACAACAGCATGCTAAAAACAAACGTTCCTTTTTTTCCCAGTAAGTAGCTTAATGTAATTACGCCATCTTTTTTATCTTCCTGATGCTGGTAAATCTGTGTTAGAGGATAAGAAGCACCAATTAACATACTGGAAATAATACATGGTAACAACGGAACAAAAAGTGTTTGCTCAGGATGACATGCATGATAAGTGAAAAAAAAAATTACTCCTCCCTGGAAAATGAATACGGTTAAAAAGCCGGGCACAGCAAATTTTTTTATGCGAATACCTCTATAGCTATACGCCCTTGAAGCTAAAATGTAGAACAAAGTTCCTATAGCGAAAATATAGCTGATAAACATTCCTAAAAAAACAGCTAATAAATCCATTGCAACTGTTACATAAAACAATTGTTTGGTTGGTTGCAATGGTTTTGATAAGCCGCCGATAGATGTTGTATCCCTATCCATATATGAATTGTAGCCATTACTTGCAGGGTAAACCAATAGGTGCATGATTATGAATACATAAAAAGCATTCATCCAGCTAACGCCGGGCAACTGGCTCACTGCAAATAAAAAAACTGGTACCAGAAAAAAAGAAAAATGAAAGCGTAGCAGTTGTATGGTTGACTTGTACAACAATGTTGAGATAATCAATACTATATATGCGGATAAAAATAACCTATTAAGGTCTCAAAACTTTTCGTATTGTAATCCTTAGGGTTAACACAAATAAGAAGGGTATTGTTACATTAAGATCTTCCCTCCACCACAATCACAACTTCCCCTTTTACACTTTTTTGGGCAAAGTGATCATGTACCTGTTGCAAAGTGCCTCTTGCATTTTCCTCAAACATTTTGGTCAACTCTCTGCTTACACAGCATTGCCTTTCACTGCCAAAGTACCGGGTGAAATCGTGTAATGTTTTTACCAGCCGCATTGGCGATTCATAAAAGATTATCGTTCGCTCTTCCTGAGCTAATTGTTTTAATAAGGTATGTCTTCCTTTCTTTTGAGGAATAAACCCTTCAAATATAAAACGATTAGCAGGCAGTCCGCTATTGATTAATGCAGGGACAAAAGCAGTTGCACCGGGCAATGTTTCCACTTTTATATTATTTTTTACACACTCTCTTACCAGCAGAAATGCAGGGTCAGAAATACCTGGGGTACCTGCATCAGTTAGTAAAGCCATCACTTTACCATGTTGTAATTGATGCACCAGGTGCTGAAGTACTTTATGCTCGTTGTGCTGGTGATAAGGCGATAAAGGTTTTTGAATTTTGTAGTGATTCAGCAATTTAGATGTAGTTCTGGTATCTTCTGCTAATATCAAATCAACCTGCTGTAATACCTCCAGTGCCCTAAGTGTAATGTCTTTTAAATTACCTATTGGGGTAGGAACCAGGTAGAGCATTAGTTGGAAATTTGAATAATAAAGGATTAGCCAGCCATTTCAATTTCATAATATTCCATAACCGGATTTGCAAGTAACTTTCTGCTTGCTTCCTCAGCAATCTGCTTTGCTTCTTCCTCTGTGTTAGCTTCAATTTGCAGCATTATATTTTTCCCAATCCGCACATCTTCCACTCCTTTTAGTCCCAGGTTTTTCAATCCTCCCAATACGGCTTTACCCTGGGGATCTAACAACTCTTTCAAGGGCATAACTTTTACCTGAACAGTATATTGCATTTGATTTTTTAGCAAACGTACATAAAATGATTACTTACCACTTAAGTGTTCAGAATCTGTTTCTTTAGAGAAAAAAGAAACCATTAAATAAAGAAGAAAGATTGCAGGCACTGCCAGCCATTTCAATATTACCACAAAGACTATTGCAGCGAAAATTAAAATGTATTTTAGTGCATTATTCTTAAAAGAATAATTTTTGAATTTTATGGCCATGAATGACCAGTTACTGAGCATTAAAAAAACAAGCAAAATAATGATCATATAAAGAACCCATGGGTTGATGAAAAGTGTTTGAAGGTTGAAATACTGGTACAAAATAATCAAAGGGAAAGAAGCGACGAATAAAGCTGCAGCGGGTGATGGCACTCCTTTAAAATTTGTGTCCTGATCTGTACTTAAATTGAATTTAGCCAGCCGCCATGCAACTGCGCCTGTATAAATAAATGCCGGTAATAAAGCAACAACGGAAATATCTAACCCGTTTTCGTGCTGCGCATACCCAATACGAAGCAACTGGTAAAGAATCATTCCAGGTGCTACTCCAAAACTTACAATATCACTTAAAGAATCTAATTGCCTGCCCATTCCTGTAGAAGCATTTAGCAGGCGTGCTAAAAATCCATCCGCAAAATCAATAATACCGGCTCCAAAAATCAACAATGCGCCCCACCATATTCTTTCAGGCAGTACTACCTGTGATGCACCGCCATCCTGCAGCATAACTATAGTTTCATTTGTTTGTAGAATCAAAACAATGGCAATACAACCAAAGATGAGGTTGAGAAGAGTGAAAAAATTAGGGACAACCGACCACCATCTATCGTCGACAGTTGATTTCGTCATTGATTCGAAGATTTAATTAAGGCCTGAATCATAGCAATTAGTTTTTCGTATTTGCTGTACATGTCGGAAAATAATATCATTTACAAATTTCTTTGTTTTGCCAGATAGCGGCAACCGATAACTTCAAGTGCAAAACGATTTGCAATTACAAGGAATCTTTTGAATTCAGCGTTAGAATGTAAAGTAGATCCCTCAGTAATATTTAATAAAACTGAATCAGCAGCTCGTTTTATTTGTGAAGTCAGGATAAATAAATCTTCCTTTGGAAATAGCCTTACCAAATCAGAAATTTCTCCGGACAATTCTAATGCAATTTGCCAAATCCTTAAGTTTTCAAACTTAAAAGCCATTTATTTTCTCCTTTCTATTTTAGGTTGACGGTGGACGGTGAACTGTGGACATCACAGCCTCAATCTCTTCTACTGTAATAGGAACACCTTCAAACAAATCTATATTTCCGTTTTCTGTTAACCATACATTATTTTCAATCCGTATGCCCATGGCTTCTTCTTCAATATAAATTCCCGGCTCAATGGTAAAAAGCATGCCTGCCTGTACTGGTTCTGTACGGGTTCCCAGATCATGCACATCAATACCTAAGTGATGTGATATGCCATGGTATAAATATTTCCGGTATGCTCTGTTTTCTGGGTATTCATTTTTTACATCATTTTCTGAGATCAACCCTATTTGAATAAATTGCTTTGTTGCCTCGTCACCTATTTTTTCCGTATAATCCACAATGGAAATTCCGGGTTTCAATAAGCTTTTAGCATAATTATGTAAGTGCAAACAAGCATTGTACACTTCTTTTTGGCGTTGTGTAAATTTTCCGTTTACAGGTACAGTGCGGGTTAAGTCTGCTGCGTAACCACCATAGTCCGCCCCAAAATCCATTAGCACTAACTCGCCATCTTTGCATTCTTCATTGTTGTTTACATAATGCAGTGTTCTGGCCCTGTCTCCGCTGGCAACAATGCATCCATATGCCTGCCCGTTAGCCCGCTGACTCAAAAAGGAGTGCATAACCTCTGCTTCAATCTGGTGTTCCATCACACCAGGCTTAATAAATTTAAGCAGGCGGTAAAATGTGTTACCAGTTATTTCTATGGCCTTTTTTACAACCTCAATTTCATGCTGTGTTTTAACTGCCCTTAATTCTTTCATCAATTTTGCTGCGCGTTCGTATTGATGAAGTGGATAACGGCTTTTCATTTCATCTACAAAACGGTAATCTCTTGTCCTCACCAAACCCGCATGTCCGGCCAGGCTTGCTTTTCGATCGTTTTCATTTGTATCCAAATAAATAATATCTGCTAAATGCATCCATGGCTGTAACAGCGCATCTAAACTATCCAGCCAGACAATTCTTTCAATACCGCTGAGTGCAGTTGCTTCTTCTTTTCTTAATCGCTTTCCGTCCCATTTTTCTTTCATCTCATTTGGCTGTACCAGCACCAATACTTGCCGGTATTTAGGGTCTGGATTATCTGGAAAAAGAATAACCATACTATCTTCCTGAGTAATGCCGCTAAGCCAGTACAGATCACTATTCTGTTTAAAGGGATATAAAGCATCTCCGTTACTCGGCACTTCATCATTACTCACTAAAATAGCTATAGAAGAGGGCTTCATTCGTTCTATAAAGCGTTTTCTATTGGTAATAAATATTTGTGAGTCCAAAGGAATATTTTTCATACTCAATAATTGTAATGGGCAAAATAAGCAATCTTTCGTGAGGAATTTTATTGCATGTTTATTCTGTTACCGTTCACTTTGTCTCAGATATTAATATTTTTCTTTTAAAAACACAGTATATCTGTAATGTGTATCCGAAACACGTGGCTTTGCAGCGAAAAACGATTTGTCCTACCTTTGCAGGCTTACAATAAAAAAGCTTGCTTTTTATGTCAGTACCTACAATTTCTATTTCTACCGAAAACCTTGTGAAGATTGGCCTGAAAAATAATGAAACACTGCACTATCAAATGTCGCCTGAGGAATTAATACAAGATACATTACGAACAGGTGAAGGTGTTTTGAGCGACAGTGGGGCACTGGTGATAAACACCGGTGAATTTACCGGTCGTGCACCTAAGGACAAATTCATAGTAAAGGATGAAACAACAACTGATACTGTACATTGGAACGATTTCAATATTCCCATCGAAGACAAATATTTTCATATCATTTATAAAAAAATGATGGATTACCTGAATGGTTTACCGGAGTTGTGGATACGGGATTGTTATGCCTGTGCTGATCCCCGCTACCGGTTAAACATCAGAGTAATAAATGAAAAACCATGGACTAATTTATTTGCTTACAATATGTTCCTGCGTCCGGAAGAAGAAGAATTAGAAAACTTTCAACCGCAATGGCATGTACTATCTGCCCCCGGACTAAAACTAAAACCTGAAGAATGCGGTACCCGTCAGCATAATGCTGCTGTTGTTTCGTTTAAACATAAAACAATTCTTATTGCCGGCACCGGCTATACAGGTGAAACCAAAAAAGGAATTTTTACAATTTTAAATTACATACTTCCCCATGAGAAAAATGTGCTGAGCATGCACTGCAGCGCTAACATGGGTGATGATGGAGACACCGCCGTTTTTTTTGGATTGAGTGGCACCGGAAAAACTACATTAAGTGCTGATCCTAAAAGGCATTTAATTGGCGATGACGAGCATGGCTGGACCGAAGACAATATTTTTAACTTTGAAGGTGGCTGCTATGCGAAATTGATTAACCTAACCGAAGAAAAAGAACCTGAGATATTTCATGCCATACGGCCCGGCGCTATTGCGGAAAATGTGCAATTCTTTCCGGGCACTAATAAAATAAATTATGATGATGCCTCTATAACTGAAAATACCAGGGTGTCCTATCCTCTGCATTTTATTTCCAATTCACTGGAGCCTTCTATCGGTGAAATACCAAAAAATATTTTTTTTCTTACCTGTGATGCTTTTGGTGTACTTCCGCCTATTTCCAAACTAACGCCGGGGCAGGCTATGTATCAGTTCATTTCCGGTTATACAGCTAAAGTTGCTGGTACAGAAGCCGGTGTTACAGAGCCTAAACCCACCTTTAGCGCTTGTTTTGGCGCCCCATTTTTGCCCCTGCACCCAGGTAAATATGCTGAAATGCTTGGAAAGAAGATGCAGAAACAACGCGTAAATGTTTGGATGATTAATACCGGGTGGACCGGCGGACCTTATGGTATTGGTCACAGAATAAAACTTTCTTATACACGTGCAATGATTACTGCTGTCTTAGAAGGTAAATTAAATAATATTGAAACGGAAACGGACCCCATTTTTGGAGTTGCTGTTCCAAAGAAAGTACCTGGCGTACCTTCCGAAGTATTAACCCCAAAAAACACCTGGACGGATAAAGCAGCTTACGATGAAAAGGCAAAATACTTAGCTAATTTGTTTGTAAAGAATTTCGAAAAATATACTTCCGGCGTAACAGAGGAAGTTTTATCTGCAGCTCCAAAAGCAGTATAATTTTTTAAGGATGCTTAACATTTAAAACTCTGCAGTTTGTCAGAGTTTTTTTATTTTTATTAACGACACTGTATTTAACTTAATGAAATAATTCTTTTCAAAATAGCGTTTACGTGTTTTATATGTTGAACCTTTTTCGATTAGTCCTTATACTAAGCTTTTTTCTTAGTTTTTCCGGTGTTGTTAAACCTTCGGATCCTGTTGTAGTTGCAACTGCAGAAACTGGTCTTGATGCATTAAGAAATGAGGATGAGGAGTTTATTCCATGGACACCTTACCGAAAACTATCCTGGGAAGATTTTCAATCTGAACCAAAGCGCAATACAGATGCAGTAGCTTCCACCAGCACAGCCTTAGGTATAGCTTATAGGGTAAAAAACAATGTATTTAAATATGAGATTACCTGCAGTTTTTCTAAAATAAAATCATGGGGGCTGGTAAAAACACCCTATATCTTAGCACACGAACAGGGGCATTTTGATATTACTGAAATTTTTGCCCGTAAACTTCACCAGGCATTTCAGGAATATAAATTCGACAAGTTAACTTTCCGGACAGACATTAATAATATATATCAGCGAATTGTAGAGGAAAAAGAAACCTTTCAACAAGCGTACGACAAAATCACAGATCACAGCCGCAGAAGATCAGAGCAAATGTTTTGGCTGGAAACAATAGAGAAGATACTAAAAGAAACAGAACCGTATGCGGACTATCCTTAAAATTGTTTTTATATTTAGGTAGTAATTAGCTTTGGTGAAAAGGACTTACTACCTCTATTATCTTGCAGCCGCATTATTTACAATTGCTGCTGTTCTAAGCTTTATTAAAGGATCAAATGCGCGGGGTACTATTGATGTTTTATTGGCAATTGTTATGATTCTGCTTGGTGTAAACCTTCATAAAAAGAGCAGGATAGTTTAAAACAAGCCGTACAACTGCGCATCTATTTTACTGATGATCTTGCCAAGGTCTTCTTCACTCTCTCCAAACTTGTTCTCATCAACATTCACTACCAGTAGCTTGCCTTCTTTGTAACCTTCAATAAACTTTCTGTAAAACTCATTCAGCTTTTTCAGGTAATCCAGCCTTATATTTTCTTCATATTCCCTGCCCCGCTTTTGTATTTGTCCAACCAAAGTAGGTACAGATGCCTGTAAATAGATCAGCAGATCAGGCGGCTTCACCATTGTTTGCAGAGTTCTGAAAAAAGTAAAGTAATTATCAAAATCACGCTTGCTCATTAAGCCCATATCATGTAGGTTGGGGGCAAATATGTGTGCGTCTTCATAGATAGTGCGGTCCTGAATAATGGTTTCCGTGCCACGTTGTATATCCAATAATTGATTTAATCTGCTATTTAAAAAATATATCTGGAGGTTAAAGCTCCACCGGGGCATGTCATCGTAAAAGTCAAACAGGTAAGGGTTATGGTCAACATCTTCAAACTGCGGTATCCATTTGTAGTGCTTGCTAAGAAGTTCTGCAAGAGTGGTTTTTCCTGCGCCAATATTTCCTGCAACAGCAATATGTTTTGGTTTTTTTGTTTTAGCCATAATACCCGTGGCCCCTAAAGGGGAGCAATAAAAGTTTTTAAAAATAGAGATTTACCCCTATCCCCTAAAGGGGAATTTCTTGTCAGTCAGTAAAAATATAGATTTCATTCTAACTGTAGAATCTAATTCACCTCTTACTAAATTCATTTTAATTCGTGTAACCTGCCTGCCGCAGCCTGCCTGTCCGGTAGGCAGGGCAGGTTCGTGTTTAATAATTCATCAGCATTGCTTCTCTAACTGCTTCAATAGTTTTTTTAGCGCTTTTTCCCGCTTTTTCTGCACCTTCTTCTATAACTAATGCCAAATACTTTTGATCGCTATAGATATCTTCTGCTTTCTTCCGGATAGGTGCAATAAACCCGACCATATCTTCTGCCAGTTGTTTTTTCATATCTCCATACCGAATAGATGCTTTATTAAAATCCCCGGTAAATTTTTTTACTGTACTTTCTTTACTCACTAAATTCATTAACTGAAACAGGTTTTGAACATACTCCGGCATTTCAGAATTTGGTTCCGCAGGACCGGTATCTGTTTTTGCCTTCATCACTTTTTTCCGGATCGTTTCATTATCATCAGCAAGGTAAAGAGTGGCAAATTGATTTTCACTTTTGCTCATTTTACCGGTTCCATCCAAACTGGGAACCTTGATGAGTTCACTGCCATAATTAAAAGCCTGCGGCTCGGGAAATAAATCACCATAGCGATAATTAAATCTTTGAGCAAAAGTGCGGGCCATCTCCAGGTGTTGTTCCTGGTCTTTACCCACTGGTACATATTTAGCACGGTGAATTAAAATATCTGCAGCCTGTAAAACCGGATAAGTAAGCAATCCTGCATTTACATTTTCGGGTTGCAGGCGCACCTTTTCCTTGAAGGTGGCTGTTTTTTCCAGCTCCCCTTTGTAGGCCACCATGTTCAGCAACAAATACAATTCTGCAATTTCCGGTACACTGCTTTGCACGTACAGACAAACTTTTTCAGGATCTAAACCTGCAGCAATATTTTCTGCTATTACACGCAAAACACTGGTGCGCAATTGTTTGGTATCGGGATGTGTGGTTATTGAATGCCAGTCTGCCACAAAAAAATAACAATCATACTCTTCCTGCATGCGCACATAGTTACGAATAGCACCAAAGTAATTGCCCAGGTGCAAAAAACCGGTAGGACGAATGCCGCTAACAACAATTTCTTTTGCTGGTTTCATGAAGGGCGAAGATAAAAATACAAATGTGAGTATTTGAAACAAATAAATCGAGTGATTACCTAACCCAGCCATCTTAAACTTATATTAGTATAAGATATCGTGGGATTAGTAGCCTCTATTTTATATAAAAAAATTATTACCCTTTTTCGGTAATAAAATATATATTTGCATGAATATTGATTTTAAAAACAATAGATTAAAGAAGGCCTTAACAAATGCAGTTGAGATAAAAAAGCAATATGGCACAATGGCTAAAAAGGTTTCCCTAAGAATGGACCAGTTTTATGCATCTCCGTTTCTGTCGGATATCATAGAAAATCCTTCTGCCAATTGTCATGCATTAAAGGGTGAGAGATATGGTCAATGGGCAGTAGATATTTCGGCGAATTATAGATTGATATTTGAAATAAATCAATCCATACCGATGAACAAAGATGGATCCATTAATACATTAAAGGTTACTGACATAATGATTATTGAAATAACAGATTATCATTAAAAGTTATGATTATGAATGAAAGATTAAAAGCTGAAAGAGAATTATTATCACCACCCGGTGATGATATAAAAGAAACGATTGCTTATTATAAAATGAGCCAAGCAGAATTAGCAACACGAATGGGTAAAACAACTTCTAAAATTCATGATATAATTACTGGTAAGGAGCCCATTACTGTTAAAACTGCAATACAACTCGAAAAAGTATTAGGCAGGTCTGCGCAATATTGGCTTAACAGGGAAAGCAATTATCGGGAAAAACTTTTTCGCCTCCAGCAGGAGGAATTTTTACATACCTGTAAAGACTGGCTGAATGAACAACCTATCAAGCAATTGCAGCAATGTGGGTACTTAAAAGCCAGGCAAATTGGTCCTGAGATGGTGGAAGAAACGCTGCAGTTTTACGCTGTAGCAAGCCCTGATGAATGGGAAGAAATTTATGTAAAGGAATATGAATTGGCGAGCTACCGGAAAAGTCCTGCTTTTAAAGATGCATTAGGCAGCATGGCAGCTTTTCTGCGCATAGGTGAAATTGAAATGCGTAAATTACAATTAGCTGATTTCAGCAAAGCTGCATTTAAGGCCACACTGACAAAGGCGAGAGAATTGGCTGCAAAACATCCGGCAAATTTTAAAAAGAAGTTACAGCAATTGTGTGCAGAGGCCGGAGTGGCAATAGTTTATACCATGTGCCTGCCGAAAGCACCTGTTAGTGGTGCAACCCGCTGGGTAGGCAATTATCCGCTGATTCAATTAACAGACAGGCATAAAACAAATGACCATTTTTGGTTTACGTTTTTTCATGAGGCAGGGCATGTGTTACTGCACGGGAAAAAGGATGTGTTCATTGAAGTTGATGATGACAAACACAAAACAAAAAAAGAAAAAGAAGCAGATGAATTTTCAGCCAAATGGTTGTTACCGGAAGACTTTGTAAACGATCTGCCGGAAGATTTTACGGAAGAGGATGTGGTTAAGGTTGCAAAAAAATACAAGATTGATCCTGGAATTGTGGTGGGCAGGTTGCAACATTTAAAATTAGCGCCTTACCATTTTGGTAATTCTCTGAAGAAAAAAGTGAAGTTGCTTTAATTTAAAAATGCACAAAATTATGAGGAAGCTAAAAACACTCCTGTGGGGTCAGCAAATAAAACTGGAGGACCAGATAGAAACATTAGAACTAGTACGGGATAACCATAAATTAAGTATAGAAAACAGAAGAGCAATTGAGGATGCTATCGAATGTCTTGAAATGGCTAAGTTGAACTTGGATGACATTCTGAGGAGTCAAACAGAAAAAAAATACTTGGTAATTCGCTAAAGAAGAAAGTGAAGCTGCTTTGAATATTAATAAAAACATTAAAAGTTATAAAATGATAAACAGTGATTACGAGCCGGACGATGAACCATTTGTTTATGATCTTGATGATGCTATAGAAGTGGTGTGGGAAAACATTCCGCAGAATTTAAGGGAGAAGTATTCATTTCATGAGATTTATTTTATCCTGGAGACAGAAATGGATTACCTGACGTCTATAGGAATTATGG
>JBHENB010000030.1:27551-28209 GCA_046262255.1 Chitinophagaceae bacterium | reverse complement strand
GGTTAAGTTAATCCACCAAACAGTTAAGAAAATCAAAGATGCAATTATTAGTCGCCGCTTTACAATATTATAGTTCTCTTGGGAACAGTTAATACTCACCTGAATTATCAAACTGTTTGAATTTCTTAATGGTGAAATCCTTTCTCAGCTGCATAGTGAACAAGACGTAAAAGAGTGCGACCTGCTACCGGAAGGCAGGCGCAAGTAAAGCCCGATAGAATTCCTATGGCCGGCTACATACTATTGATCTCTATTAAAAACAGGATTTAAAATTATAGACGCATAATAATTTCTCCCAGCTGCTGCATTATAATACCTCCCGCCAAAACCATTAATATCATTGCCGAGACTGTATTGTTCATCTAACAGGTTTTCAACACCTGCAACCAATTTGATCCTGAATTTATTCTTGCTCCATTTTTCATAACCGGCTTTTGCACCAATTAAATGAAATGGCTCTGCAAATTCTGAGTTGGCGTCGTTCAACGCTATTTTACCGTTGTAGTAATAAGTGAGTGCACCTAATAAACCATTATTAGCCAGAAAGTCAAACCCTGTTGAAATGGTATGTGGCGGCACTCCCGGCAAACGATTGCCTGAAAAATCAAAAGTTAATTGTTTGAAATTTTTGTAGTGGAAATTATGCCGTGTATGACTG
>JBHENB010000030.1:284-27541 GCA_046262255.1 Chitinophagaceae bacterium | reverse complement strand
ACAATTGTGTTGTTTAAATAAAAAATAAATGCATTAACATCTACATATAAATTTTTGAAAAATGCTCCCCGCAAACCAACATCATAGTTGGTGCCATCTTCCGCATCTATATCAAGATTAATGTTGCCACCGCTTGGTAACAGCTCCGGTGTGGATGGGGGTGAAAAGCCTTTTGCAACACTGGTGTAAACCGAAATAGCATTGAACTTTTTCAGCAGTGAAAAACGCGGTGCAATTTCATTGCTGAATCTTCTGTTCTGCTCCGGTGACGGTGTTGGTGCAAAACGTTGGAACTTTACTCTTAGCTGGTTATAACTGGCTCCGGCGGTAATTGTCCAGGTAGAAAAATCTAATGCAGCCTGGGCAAATAAAAAACCGTTTCTGTTGTGAATTTCATCAAATGTTCGCAGTGAATCTGCCCGGCCATTCCTATTTTGATGTATGCTTACAGAAGTAAAACCCTGTTGCAATTCTGCGCCTGCATTTATCGTAAATAAAGATTGTGTTACTGGTTGCTGAAAAGTAAAAACGGTACGGCCACCAACATGCGGTTCGGAACTTCTTCCATAATTTCTAATGGTTGGATTTCGTAATTGTGTGAATGCTCCGTACAGTGTGCTTTTGCTTTGCAATTTTTCCGACAACTGCTGTATATAACTGGCTCCGGCTAAAAATGTTTTTTGAAAAATTGCTGCGCCGCTTGCTTCTGCCCCCGGGAAAAATCCTGCAGAAGGTCGTGCCATTTTTGGGTTGCTGTTGTATTCAGCTAACGTAAGCGCTCCGGGAGTTTCATAAAAAAGATCACCATATAAAAATGTTGTTTTTAACTGCTGGTTTTCATTAAAGCGAAATAACCCTGTCCAGCTTAAAATATCTCTCCGAAGCTCTGAATGATCACGATAACTATTGCTGGTTTGATGCTGAATTCCAACACGACTTATTAATTTTTCGGGACCTGTTGTTACTGAACCGTAGAGATTTTGCATGTTGTAGGAACCGCCAGTATATTCACCAAACAAACCGGGTTGCACATTTTCATTCATGCTTTCAATTAAAAGGACACCGCCTGTGCCGGCGCCGTATAAACTGCTTCCAGGGCCTTTAATGATTTCTATGGAATTAAAGTTGTAGTAGCCCAGTTGGTTTAAATACGTATGCCCACCAGGATCTGAGAATGGTATATCATTAAAATACACCTTTACATTTCTTACACCGAAGGGAGATCGTAAAGCGCTGCCCCTTATATTAAACCGGTAACTGCCGGGTGACCGTTCTTCCATGCGAACGCCGGGGCTTGTATTTACAGCAGAAACAATGGAAGCAGAACTAAACCGCTCCAGTGCTTGTCGACCAATATAATTAACTGCCGCAGGTACATCTTTTAATTTACGGTTTCCTTCAAAAGCTTTTACCACCACTTCTTGTAGTTGAACTTCCTGAACTGTATCGGTGGATTGTGCAACTGCCACAGAGCCTAACAACAATTTAATTAGTAGAACATAGATGCATCTGAGTGAAAGCTTCATGGTACGAAGGCCTGGCATAATTCCTGCAAAATAACCGTTGATATAATTGTTAACCAATAATAAATTATTTATGGCAGGGCGTAGAGATAATAACAAACAAGGCAGTTCCGGAAGAGGTACCAGTAACCAAAGCAACCAGGGATTTGGACAGGCAGGGCAGGAACCTAAATCAGGTCAAAGCAAGCAAACAGGTGGTAAGCCTTCAAAGCTTCAAAGTAAATCAAAAGATCAGGCAGCAGACCGCAATCAAAGTGTGGAAAAGGACGGTAGTTAACGTTCCTCTTTCATTAACGACTTGATACAATTGAACCCTTAAGAAGAAGAGAATTAGATTTTTTCTTACCTTCATTTGTATGACTGTAGAACAAATCGAAAAGTTTTTAGAAACAGAAAAAGAAATTCCTCAGAATAAGGCTATCAAAATAGACTTCAAGAAAAGAAATTCTATTCGCGGATTAATTGTACAAGGTAAAGATTACAGTGACCTTAAAGCAAAAAACTTCTGGCGGATAGTTTCTAACCCCAACCTTGAGGAATGGCATAAGTCAAAAAATATTGGCCTTGCAAAAATTTTTAGCGGTTCAGAATTCACCCGCTTATCTGTAGTGGTGAATAAGACAGAAGAAGCATAGCTGAATTAACTTCAATAATTTTTTATTGCAGCTGCTGCTATTTTAGCAATGATCTTTGTTGCATGCTCTCTGGAGTTTTCAATAAAAAGGCGATGGGTATTCATGCCGCCACAAATAACTCCTGCCAGATAAATGTTTCTCCTGTTGGTTTCATGCGTTTCTTCACTGTAGGTAGGTTTCATTATATCATCATTACATAATTCAATCCCCATTTTGCGTAAAAACGGAAGATTGGGTTGGTAACCGGTCAATGCCAAAACCCAGTGGTTTGACAATGTCATTTCTCCATCAGGTGTAGTAATATCAGTTTCAAGCTCCCGAATAGCTTTAACCGTTGAGTTGAAAAAAGCTTTAATAGAACCTTCTTTTATCCTGTTTATAATATCTGGCCGCACCCAATATTTTACACGTTCGCCAATTTCCGGCTCCCTGATTACCATGGTAACATCTGCACCTTTGCGCCATGTTTCCAGGGCCGCATCCACTGCTGAATTATTTGCACCAACAACCACTACTTTTTGAAAAGCATACAAGTGCGGGTCTTTATAATAATGCGTAACCTTTGGCAGATCTTCTCCCGGCACATTCAACATGTAAGGAATATCATAAAAACCTGTGGCTACGATGATGTGGTCGGCTGTGTAAGTACTTCTAGAGGTGATCACATTATACCTTGTATCTTGTTCGTTGTTGCTTATCACCCTGAGCTTTTCGAAGGGTTGTTCTTTCACTTCAGTCACTTCTTCAAAAAGGTGAATGTTTATTTTGTTATCGTAGGCTACTCGTCTATAATATTCCAGCGCTTCAGACCGGGTAGGTTTTGGATTATTGGACACAAAGGGAACATCACCAATTTCCAGTCGTTCAGAGGTGGAAAAGAACGTCATGTTTACCGGGTAGTTGTACAAAGAATTTACGAGACATCCTTTCTCAAGAATAAGATAATCTACCCCTACTTTTTTAGCTTCCAGTGCACATGTTAAGCCAATAGGACCGCCGCCGATGATAATGATAGTGTAATGCTGTTGTGCCAATTCTTTTCTTTTTTACAAAAGTAGATGGAAAATTGTGTGAGGCAGATTGGTAGTAGAATAGGATTTATGCAGTTAATTGTTTACGCTTTCTGACTAAGAAGTTAAACACTATAGAAAGCAACGCTGCTACCGCAAAGGACACAGCAGTAATTGTGTTTATGAAGGAGGGAGAGAAATTTTTGTTGAAGATTTTGTCCGCATAATATTTAATGAAAGATGCAGGTAAGTTTTGTTCACCAAGTTTTGTTTTTACATCCCACTGCCAGTCTGTTATAGGGCAGTATCCCATGCCAAACCAAATGCCCAACAAAAACCATGAAGCGGCTGTTGCAATAATCGAAATAAAATGTGCTTTGCGGGTTGCAGGCCATATCCATCCAAACAGGTTAAAAGCAATGATGGCTAAATGAAGAATGGTGAAAAGAACATCCAGCAGCTTCAGCATGTTGAAAGATACACATTGATGAACAGAAAAGTAATTGTTAAGGCTGCGCATGTAGAAACGCCAACTCATAATCTTCCTACCTTTGCGGCCTGCTTGTCGGCAGGCAGGTTTGCAAATAAAAAAGTATGAATAAGCAAGTATATATCATCTCAGCTGTACGCACACCCATAGGCAGTTTTGGCGGAGTATTAAAAGATGTTCCTGTAACACAATTGGGTGCAACAGCTATTAAAGCAGCAATAGAAAAAGCGGGGATTGATCCTGATAATGTAGATGAGGTATTGATGGGATGTGTGTTGCAATCAAATGCAGGGCAGGCACCTGCGCGGCAGGCAGCAAGGTATGCAGGACTACCAGATAAGGTAATATGCACTACTGTAAATAAAGTATGTGCCAGTGGTATGAAAGCAATTGCGCAGGGTGCACAAAGTATTTTGTTAGGCGATGCAGATGTGGTGGTTGCAGGTGGCATGGAAAGCATGAGCAACGTACCATTTTATGTAGAGAATTTACGTTGGGGGAATAAATACGGCAATAGCGCATTGATTGATGGGTTACAAAAAGATGGATTAACAGATTGCTACAGCAATTTTGCAATGGGTTGTGCTGCTGATATGTGTGCTGCAGAAAACAAAATAAGCAGGGAAGAACAGGATGCCTACGCAACAGAAAGTTACAAACGAAGCCAGAAGGCATGGGAAGCCGGCTATTTCTCAGAAGAAATTGTTCCTGTGCAAATACTATCACGTAAAGGAGAACCAACAAATATTGAAAAAGATGAAGAGCCATGGAATGTGAAATTTGATAAAATCGCAGGGTTGAAACCGGCGTTTGGTAAGGAAGGCACAGTAACCGCTGCCAATGCCAGCACTATGAATGATGGAGCTTCTGCGTTGGTATTAATGAGTAAGGAAAAAGCAGAAGAGTTAGGAGTAAAGCCCATTGCCATTTTGCGCAGTTATGCAGATGCGGAACAGGAGCCGGAGTGGTTTACAACTTCACCAAGCATTGCTGTTCCAAAAGCTGTAAAAAAGGCAGGAATAGAAATGAGTGAGGTAGATTATTTTGAATTGAATGAAGCATTCAGCGTAGTAGGTATTGTGAATATGCAAAAAATGAATTTAAGTCCTGATAAAGTAAATGTGAATGGGGGAGCTGTTTCTTTGGGACATCCACTTGGTTGCAGCGGTGCCCGTATTATGGTAACACTGATTAATATACTGCAACAACGCGGTGGCAAAATTGGTGCGGCTGGTATTTGTAATGGCGGCGGCGGCGCAAGCGCTATGGTAATTGAAAAAGTTTAAACCTGTATCCCGCAAACTGAGAACATAATTAAATACTTCACAATTTTTTTTTGAATTGGTTATTGTAGCTTGGCGTCATTAAGGCTAATTCAATGACAACATTCCGCTGGCTGCATAACAAAGACACAGGTGTTTTACCTTTACGATTGTTCATTTTCTTTCCGGTTAATTTATGGTGTTATAGACAACATTCTGCATTGGGAGAAAATGCTGGAGTTTGAACAGTTTCTTAATCAGTTTAAATTTCCTTTGCCGTTAATCTCCGCAGTTGTTTCCGTTTATGCACAATTCATTGCAGGCATATTAATTCTGATTGGCTGGAAGATACGGTGGGCAGCTTTTGTAATGATCATCAATCTCCTGGTAGCACTGGTAATGGTGCATCGCAATGACACCGTTGAACAAATGACGCGGGCCTTGGCAATTTTATTTTGCTGCGTTTTATTTCTTTTCTATGGATCCGGCCGGTATTCGTTGGATAAAAGAATAAAATACATCTTAATCTTTTTTATACCGGAACCGGAAAAACACGATAGTTAAATTTACCAATAGTGAAAAACAATTGGTAACTATAATAGGCATATCATCTTTCTGTATTCCGTATAGTATCCACATTGCAAGACCTCCTAACAACACCAGCAACATCACGATAGATATATCTTCTACCTTTTTTTCTTTTATGATCTTTAGTAATTGAGGCAGCATAGAGGTAGCAGTAAGCACACCTGCTATTATTCCGGTTATTTGTGTTTTATCCATTTTAATGATTGTGTAGTAGTGATGTGTAATTTGAGTTTTGTTGTATATGTAATGTAATTATTACACGAATTTCTACGAATTACACTAATTAAAGGTCAGTGTCATATTTCATTCGTGTAATTCATTCTGAATTTGTGCAATATCGCTTCATTTAGGTTTTATGCAGGCACTCTGTTATTTTTGTTCCGCCTGATTAAATTATAAATGAATGAGACAAATTCCTTTTCGTGAAGCGATACGTGAAGCAATGAATGAAGAAATGCGCCGTGATGACCGGGTGTTTTTAATGGGCGAGGAAGTTGCCGAATATAATGGCGCATATAAGGTAAGCCAGGGAATGTTGGCAGAATTTGGCCCGAGGAGAGTTATTGATACACCTATTTCCGAACTGGGATTTACAGCAGTAGGCGTAGGCGCTGCCCAACGAGGTTTGCGTCCTATTATAGAATTCATGACATGGAATTTTGCTACCCTGGCTTTAGATCAAATTTTAAATACAGCTTCTAAAATGCTGGCAATGAGCGGGGGACAAATTTCTTGCCCTATTGTTTTTAGAGGCCCCAATGGTTCCGCCGGCCAATTAGGAGCACAACATAATACTGCTTTTGAAAGTTTGTATGGAAATATTCCCGGATTAAAAGTAGTATCGGTAAGCAATGGTTATGATGCAAAAGGTTTATTAAAACAAGCGATTCGCTATGAAGAAGATCCGGTGATTTTTATGGAAAGTGAGGTTATGTACGGTGATAAAAGCCAAGTACCTGAAGAAGAATTTTATATTGAGCTTGGCAAGGCAGATATAAAAAAACAAGGAAGCGACGTGACTATTGTTTCTTTTAATAAAATGATGAAAGTTGCATTAGGCGCTGCTTCTGAACTGGAACAAGAAGGAATAAGTGCAGAAGTAATTGATCTGCGAACTGTACGACCATTAGACTGGATGACTATTTTAGAAAGCGTAAAGAAAACAAACCGTTTGGTTATTGTTGAGGAGCAATGGCCATTTGCCTCTGTGTCTTCCGAAATCACTTATCGTATACAAAAAGAAGGGTTTGATTATTTAGATGCACCAGTCAGGCGTATTACTGCTGCCGATGCCCCATTGCATTATGCTCCTAACTTAGTTGCAGGAGCCTTACCTGATGTCAACCGCACTGTCAGGCTGGTTAAAGAAGTGATGTATCTTTTGAAATAGCATAACAATTATTGGAATAAAGACCTGCTGCCATAAAAAAGCTATAGTAAAATTCCGTACATAGCTCATAACTCGTACATTTTCAGATACTTTCAAATTAAAAATAAATTTTAAGAATAAATTTGGATATTCAAAATTTCCGTGCATCTTTGTTCTGGTTTTTCATAGGATATTGGATTTTACACGAGGCTGGATTTCTATCCGGCCTTTTTGTTTTCTTTCTACACATCTTCTTCATCTTGTTCCTGTTATTGCCTTATTTTGCCGCCTGAATAAAAACTATGAGCACAATACTCATCATTGATGATGAAAAAGCAATACGAAAAACGCTCACTGAAATTTTAACCTTCGAAGACTATAAAATTGAAGAAGCACCAGATGGCGAAGAAGGGCTACGACTATTTAAGGAGAAAGAATATGATGTTGTTTTATGCGATATAAAAATGCCAAAGCTCGACGGTTTGGAATTCTTGCAGAAAGCAACAGAACATAATCCGGATGTTCCTGTAATTATGATTTCCGGTCATGGCAATATTGAAACTGCAGTAGAAGCAGTAAAAAAAGGAGCGTACGATTTTATTCAAAAACCGCCGGACCTTAATCGCTTGCTGATCACAATACGTAATGCAAAAGAAAAAAATAATCTTGTAACCGAAACCAAAGTATTGAAGAGAAAGGTATCGAGGGTGCAGGAAATGATTGGAGAATCGCCGGCCATTGAAAAAATAAAGGATACAATAGATAAAGTAGCTGCAACAGATGCACGAATATTAATTACAGGTGATAACGGTGTTGGTAAAGAATTAGTAGCGCGGTGGATTCATGAGAAAAGCAACAGGGCTTCAGGACAATTAGTGGAAGTGAATTGTGCGGCTATTCCGGGAGAGCTGATTGAAAGCGAATTGTTCGGCCATGAAAAAGGTTCTTTCACCTCTGCCATAAAACAACGCATTGGAAAGTTTGAGCAGGCGAACGGCGGAACATTATTTTTGGATGAGATAGGAGACATGAGTTTGAGCGCACAGGCAAAAGTGTTGCGGGCTTTGCAGGAAGGAAGAATTACAAGAGTAGGTGGAGATAAAGAAATAAATGTAGATGTGCGGGTGGTGACAGCTACCAATAAGGAACTTTTCCAGGAGGTGGAAGAAAAAAAATTCCGTCTTGATTTATATCACCGCCTCAGTGTAATAATTATTCATGTTCCTTCTCTTAATGAACGCAAAGAAGATATTCCATTACTGACAAACAAGTTCCTGGAAGACATCTCCAACGAATACGGAATTGCAAAAAAAGTAATTGCAGAAGATGCTGTAGAATTGTTGCAGAATTATAATTGGACCGGGAATATTCGTGAATTGCACAATGTGATTGAACGCCTCGTAATACTTTCCGGAAAGACAATTACAATGGAAGATGTAAAGGCATATGTGCTACCAAAATAGTTGGTTGTAATGTAATGACGAATTGAATACATGAATTACAATTGAACTAATGAACAGCATGCAACACTTATTTTGTTTCGGCTACTTTAGCAAAACTTTGCGTATATATAATTGCTCTCCCTGTATAAAACAATAAATTTGTCTGTTTTAAAACCCGTTGATGCCTTTATCTCACCTCTTGTTTGTTTATTTCATATCATTCCTGCTTGTTTTCCTCCCTTCTTTCGGCCTGGCAAAAATGTTTCAAAAAGCAGGAGTGGCATCATGGAAAGCATATGTACCTTTCTATAATACCTGGGTAATGCAGGATCTGGCAAAACGCCCAAAGCACTGGGTTTTCTGGCAATTTATTCCTGTTGTAGGTTGGTTTATCAGCCCCGGAATTTTTATTGAGTTTGTAAAAGTGTTTGGCAGGTTTACTCTTGGTGAACACACGTTGGCAGCACTGTTTGCACCTTTTTATTTTCCTTATCTCGGATATTCTCCAAAAATTCATTACATAGGTCCTGAGGGTGCACTACGTTATAAAAAACAGGGTTGGCGTGAGTGGGTAGATGCAGCCATATTTGCTATAGTGGCTGCAACTTTAATCAGGACGTTTATATTTGAAGCATACACTATTCCATCAGGCTCAATGGAAAAATCGTTGCTCGTAAATGATTTTCTTTTTGTAAGCAAATTTGCTTATGGGCCACGCATTCCCAATACACCATTGTCTATTCCTTTTGTACATAATTATATTCCCGGCACCAGTAAAACATCTTACAGCAAATTGCTTCAGTTGCCCTATATACGCTGGTTTGCTTCTCCTGTAAAAAGAGGGGATGTAGTAGTTTTTAACTTTCCCGCAGGCGATACTGTTATCAATGCTGAAAACTATCAATCGCTACGTCCGTATTACGATGTTAAAAGAGCTGCACTTGTAGGTGATGCAGAATCACAATATGTACTTTCCAGCCCGGAAGATTATCCTATTGTTGTACATCCTGTTGACAAATCGGACAACTATATTAAACGCTGTGTAGGTGTTGCGGGAGATACGTTAGAGGTACGGGGAGGTTTGGTGTATGTAAACGGAGTGCTACCAGAGCCCCCGGCAAAATCTCAAATTCGTTATTTGGTGGAAACAAACGGACAACAATTAGATGAAGAAGTATTGAAAGAGGAATACAATATAGACATAAACAACCCGAATCAAATTCAACCGCAGGGAAAAAATGTTTATGAAATGCAGTTAACTGCAGAAGCGGTAAAGAAAATACAGGCAAATGGCTTGGCAAAAAATATAAGGCCGTTATTAGAATCACCTGCAACAACTGATTCCAGGTTTTGGGGTCATGTGCTTTTCCCTTATGATACAACACATAAGTGGACAGTGGATTTTTTTGGGCCAGTATGGATACCAAAAAAAGGAACTTCCCTGCAAATAACACCACAGAATTATTCAATTTATCAGAGAGCAATCCGGTCCTATGAAAACAATCGTTTTGAAATGCAGAACGGTAAATTTTATCTGAATGGGAAAGAAACAACAAGCTATACTTTCAAAATGAATTATTACTGGATGATGGGAGATAATCGCCATGAGTCACAGGATTCAAGATTCTGGGGATTTGTGCCGGAAGACAGAATTGTTGGAAAGGCATCACTAATATGGTTTAGTTGGGAAGGTGGCCCACGCTGGAATAGATTATTCCGAACTGTGAAATAGATCAGCTTAACACAAAAGAGAAGAGTTGTATTGATACCAGATACAAAAAATTTTATAAACAAATAGAGTGAAAGGGTTTTATGCAGGAGCACAAATTTGAATGTAATTATAAAGTTTACAACGATATACAAGAACTTCCGTCAGATCAACAATGGCTCTTAAGAGAAGCACAAACAGCTACTAAACAGGCTTATGCTCCCTATTCCAATTTTAAAGTTGGGGCTGTAGCTAAATTAAATAACGGTGAAGTTGTAGTTGGAAGCAATCAGGAAAATGCCTCATTCCCTGTAGGTTTATGTGCAGAACGGGTTTTATTAGCATCTATATCTTCACTTTATCCTGCTGTGCCTGTTGAAACCATTGCAATCAGTTACAATAGTGATAAACATCCTGGTAACTATCCTGTTGCTCCATGTGGAATTTGCAGGCAAACTTTACTGGAATTTGAAAAGCGGGTAGGACAGCCCGTGCAACTTATTCTCGGAGGTAAAACCGGACCTGTATATATAATTGATGGTATAAGTAACTTGTTGCCCTTAGCTTTCACAAGCGAAGATTTAAAATAGACATTGCCCGTTATTTTAAAAATTTCATTCTTCTCTACTGGCATTTCTTAACTTCTGCTATAAATTTTACAGTTTAACTTTGCACCTGCAAGCTGCGCTATCGATCTTTGAACAAAAGGTAGGAAAGTCCGGACAGCATAGAGCAACACATCCCGCTAACGGCGGGAGTTCCGGCTTGTCGGAAACAGACAGTGCCACAGAAAATTACCGTCTCGCTTATAGCGAGGCACGGGTGAAAATGTGGGGTAAGAGCCCACGGGTATTGCAAGCAATTGCAATATCGGGTAAACCTTGTGTGCTGAAATGCCATGTATAGAACCGCTTAAGGGCTGCTCGTCCGAGGTTCAGGGTAGGCAGATACAGGTGGTCAGCAATGGCTACCGCAGATAAATGATAGCATCCGCCAATCCGGCGGAAACAGAATCCGGCTTACAGGCTTGCAACCTCACTTCTCCCTCTCCTTTTGGAGAGGGTCGGGGTGAGGTCCTCCACCGAGGGGGTTAGGGGGAGGCCGTCGAGGCCAGATAACCCGCCCATTCCATCATCCATGCAATTCCTAAATGCACCAGCAATCCGCCCCATATAGTGCGTGTTTGATAAACAATAACTCCTAATATAATTCCGCCAAAAAATGAACTGATACATTCCCCAAGTGGTTTTCCAAAATGAATTGTACAATAAAAAACAGCCATTGGTAAAATAGCATCTTTACCTGCCCATTTTGCAAACGCCAAAACCAAAAATCCACGAAAAAATAATTCTATAGAAAAAAAGTCGCTTCCATACGAAAGCTCGTAAAGTAATTTATACAAGCCGTTATCCTGGTTAGTAAGAAAAGTATCTTTTTGAAATTTTGGATACATTTCCAAAAAATCTGATTGTACAGATGCGGCTGCAACTAATGGAATCATTATTAGCAGCATCAATATGTAAGGCCTTATCTGCAAGTTCTTTGTTGTTAACCCATAGAAGGCTTCATCCTTATCAAAAATCTTCCAGAGCAAAAACAATACTGCAGTAATCGCTAATAATTTAAAGGGCCAGTAAAAAACCTGGTTCCAGTATGCATTTTTTATTTCATTTGGAGAAAAATGAAAGTTTATGTTGAACGACATCTTCCATGCAAAAATGGCTGGTGCAATTATTAAAAGCGCAACAAACCTCCAATTATTAAAAAGATTTACATTCCCAGATACTGCTGCTAATAAATAAGGAAATAAAAAAGCAATCAGGAAAATAAAATACCAGCATAAATACTGTTGCTCTGATGAAAACCTGTTAATAATCTCATTTATTCCATAATTGTAATTGATAAAAATGGCTGCTGATGTAAAAACTGCTGAAAGAACTAATATCCATTTATCAACAGCAGTAAAATAATCTTTTAAATGGTGAAGTATTTTCTTCATGCACTTTTGGCTCAGATCTTCTGAACTGCAATATATACCCCTTACCAACTCTATGACAAATTCACAGATTCAATATTAGAATTGTAAAGATCCCCGGGTTACCTTCACAAACAAATTGCCCATTTTAAGGGGCATAAAATTTATTACTATTTCTCCATCTTAATGCTACACTTATGCAAACAGGTAATAAAAGTAACAACGGAAACAAACAAGGAAAAGAAGGCACACATGAGCATCCTTTACCCCATGAGATACCAAAATCGCAAAGGGACATAAATGAAGCCGCACACGATCAGGCAGAGGAAGATATTGCACAAGACCCCGATCTAAGTATTCATAGTCCGAATGATGATTTAGACGAAGGCGAAACTGCACGGCTTGGTGAAGACAAAACGGATCTTGTTTAATAAAACGATCTTAATCAAATCATTAAATTAATATTTATGGAAGCAAGAAAAGATAGAACCGACACGAGGGACAAAAATCAAATCCATGACACAAAAGGAGAAGCACAAAATGTAAATATTGATCCGGAAATTCCGGTGAATTAGGTGGTAATGATAAAAGCCCTGATGATGCAACACAAAAAGCAACAGAAGGTATTAAACAAGGGCGGGATGACAGCCAGCGCAGCAAGAACAATGATGTTAACGGCGGTGATAATGATAAAGCAAGAGCATAAACCCAATCTGCAATCTGCAATCTCAAATCTGAAATTTCAAACCCTATCTTTGCACCCGCTATGACACAGGAACAAATAAAAGATATGAGGTCCCGCCTTGCGGGACTGAGGAGGTTTCTTTGACGTTGATAACCGTACAGATAAAGTAAACAACGATAAGCAAGTATCGTTTTCTTCGGGGTTTTGGGACGATTCAGAACGGGCTACTTCCATTTTAAAAGACATTAAACTAAATGAATATTGGATAAAGCTTTACGAACAGGTGGAAGCTGCTGTGGAAGATTTTGCGGTACTTTTTGACTTTTGGAAGGATGGAGAGGGCACTGAAGAGGAAGTGAAAGCAGCTTATGAAAAAGCTTTAGAAAAGATAGAAGAAGCAGAGTTTAAAAGCACATTAAACGAACCGGAAGATGAATTGCCAGCAGTGTTGCAAATAAATTCAGGAGCAGGCGGTACGGAAAGTCAGGACTGGGCGGAAATGCTTGTACGCATGTATCGTATGTATGGTGAAAAAGCAGGATGGCAAGTAACAGAATTAGATTGGCAACCCGGTGATGGCGCAGGTATTAAAAGCGCTACGTTGCAATTTGATGGTCCGTTTGCATATGGATTTTTAAAAGGTGAAAGTGGTGTGCACCGGCTGGTGCGTATTTCACCATTTGATGCCAATGCAAAAAGGCATACTTCTTTTGCATCTGCATATGTATATCCGTTAATTGATGACAGCATAGAAATAGAGGTGAACGCTGGTGATATTGAATGGGCTTTTTTTAGAAGTGGAGGCGCCGGTGGCCAAAATGTAAACAAGGTGGAAACTGCAGTTCGGTTAACTCACAAACCATCCGGAATTATTGTGGAGTGCCAGCAGGCTCGTACGCAAGGAGAGAACCGTGAAAAGGCAATGACAATGCTGAAGAGCCGTTTATATGGAGAAGAAATGCGTAAACGGGAGGCAGTGAAAAATGCAAACAATGCAAGCAAGCGAAAGATAGAGTGGGGGTCACAAATACGCAGCTATGTTTTTCATCCGTATAAAATGATTAAAGACCACCGAACAGATTACGAAGTCGGAAATGTGCAGCCGGTTATGGATGGCGAGCTGGATGGCTTTATCAAAGCATATTTAATGATGGAAAAGGAAAGTGATGTAGCCGGCTAAGGAATTACTTTTACCTTCCGTGGAGCCTGTACTGAGTTTGCCGAAATATCACTCACTTATACGATTTGTTCTTTATTCATCAAATAGCAAATTACAAATATGAATCTTGGATATTTTTCTTACCAAATACCGACCAACGAACCAATCTATGGTTATGCTCCTGGCACCTCAGAAAGAAAAGCATTGAAGGAAACCCTGGCTGAATTAAAAAACCAGCAAATGGATATTCCTATGTATATCGGCAATAAAGAAGTAAGAACAAACAAAAGGCAAGCTATTCACCCGCCGCATGAAGTTGCACACACTCTTGGCTTTTTCCATGCAGGCGGGGAAAAGCATGTACAGCAAGCCATTGAAGCTGCTCTGGCTGCAAAAGAAATGTGGAGCAACATGACCTGGGAAAGCCGCGCAAATATTTTTTTGCGTGCAGCAGACCTGATTGCAACTAAGTACCGCTATTATATGAATGGTACAACCATGTTGGGACAAAGCAAAAATGTTTATCAGGCAGAGATCGATGCTGTATGCGAGTTAATTGATTTTCTCAGATTCAATGTTCATTTCTTAAGTGAAATATATAAACAACAGCCAATCAGTGCACCGGGCATGCACAACCGCATGGAATGGCGGCCACTGGAAGGGTTTGTCCTTGCCGTAACACCTTTTAATTTTACTGCAATTGGCGGAAATCTTCCCACATCAGCAGCTATGTGCGGCAATGTAGTGGTTTGGAAACCCGCAAATACACAAATTTATTCGGCGCAAATGTTTATGCGCATTTTGAAAGAAGCAGGATTACCTGATGGTGTTATTAATTTGATTTATGTTGATGGACCAACCATTGGAAAAGTTTGTTTTAACCATCCTGAGTTTGCCGGAGTACATTTTACAGGCTCTACGGGTGTGTTTAACAATATGTGGGAAACTATTGGAAAAAATATGGGTATGTACCGTTCTTATCCACGTATTGTTGGTGAAACCGGCGGAAAAGATTTTGTAATTGCACACAAGAGCGCAAACCCTGATGTTGTAGTAGCAGCATTGCTGCGTGGTGCATTTGAATTTCAGGGGCAAAAGTGTTCCGCTGCATCCAGAGCATACATTCCATCAAACATTGCAGAAGAAATAAAGAAAAAGTTAATTGCAGGAGTAAAAAGCTTCAAGATGGGAACAACAGAAAACTTTGGCAACTTTATTAATGCAGTTATTGACGAAAAAAGTTTTGATAAGATCAAGGGGTATATTGATAATGCAAAAAAAAATCCGAAAGCAGAAATATGGGTAGGAGGAAAGACAGATAAAAAAGAAGGTTATTTTATTCAACCTACAATTATTGAAGCAAAAAACCCAAAGTATGTAACCATGTGCGAAGAAATTTTCGGACCTGTGCTTACTGTTTATATTTATCCCGCAAATAGTTTTGAAAAAACATTGGAACTTGTAGATTCTACCTCGCCATATGCACTAACTGGTGCTGTAATTGCGCAGGATAGAAATGCCGTAGAACTGGCAACCCATAAATTACGACATGCAGCCGGAAATTTTTATATTAATGATAAGCCAACCGGTGCTGTTGTTGGTCAGCAGCCGTTTGGAGGGGCAAGAGCAAGCGGCACAAATGATAAAGCAGGTTCTATGATTAATTTATATCGCTGGTTAAGTGCAAGAACCATAAAAGAAACATTTGCTCCGGCTACTGATTACCGTTACCCTTTCTTACGGGGTGAAAGTGATGGCATCTGAGAATTATGTGTTTGTACTTTTGAAAAATCAATACCCGGAGGAATTAATTTACCACTCCTTATTTTATTAAATTCTTCTGCAGGTGTTTTCAAATGGGTTAAACCCCTCACCAATTTCCATAGATACCAACTTGTTACATATTTTTAAAGGTGATGAGTGTCACCTGTTTTCGTTCCGCGAGAGTGCTTAACTGTTGTTATCGCTCTAAAGATTTTAAAGATTTGTGCTGGAACATTATACTCAATATTTCCTGCACTTAGTTGAACTTTCAGGTGATCAACTATTCTTCTCATCTACTTTTTGTGCCAGCTTCTCATCATCAATTCCATCCGGAATAAAAAAGATAATGGGAGGTATAATAAAACAAATGAAAGAATAATAAACATTAACATATGCAAGAGGCACCGAACATAAGTATGCAAGCGTACCTATATAGCTTTTAGTGCGGGCTTTTACCGATACTATTTTAATTGCTTTCGATAACATCTTATCACTGTCTCTATGCACCAGTGCTTTTTTTAAAGTATAAGTTCTCATAATAGCAAAGGACAAGGTAGTCATAAGCATAACAAAACCGTATACGGCCACTGATATTGAAAGTAACACGTTAGCGCCAATCAACGCAGTACTCAGTGGAATCAGGCTCATCCAAAAAAGAAAAAGGAGGTTTTGCCAAAGCAGAACACTATCGGTTTTTTCAAGTAGGTGGAACAGGTGGTGATGGTTGGTCCAGAACATTCCGATCATCATAAAACTAAAAGCATAGGCGCCGAGGTAAGGCAATAAATGTAGTAAATGATACCTTATTTCCTGCGAAGTATCGACTTTCTCAATATCTGGTAGCTTCAATGCCAGTACCATAATGGTAATGATAATAGCGATAACACCATCACTGAAAGTTTCTACCCTTGTTGTACCAATTTTCATGTAGCAAATTATAGAGGCAAAGTTCATAAATGAAAATCATAAGTACTGCACCCATTATTTACAGTAGTAGAAATTATGTAAACTGGCAAAAGACCGCAACAATAAGGGCAAAAAAAAAGAGCTCCTGCCAGAAGCTCTTTCAAATACACTAAAAAGTTATTTACCACCTTCTATTACTGCCACCACCACTATTGCCTCTGTCTACTTTTTCCCTGGCAATTGAAACGGACATCGTCCGGCCTTCAATATCTTTATTGTTCAGCGCCTGCATAGCAGTCTGAGCTTCCGATTCTGTATCCATCTCTACAAATCCAAAACCACGGCTACGACCGCTTTCACGATCCATAATTACTTTGGCTGAAGAAACAGCGCCATACTGAGAAAACAAATTCTTTAAGTCTTCCTCTGTTGTGTGAAAACTTAAATTCGAAACGTACATGTTCATAATAAACATTTAAAAATTAAAAATAAAATACAAGTGACTGAAGTCAGAAGCAAGAATAATGTGGAGGAAATGGTACTGAACCGAAGAGTATAATTTTTCTCTGTATTAAGCCTTAACTGAAGTAAATCACATGTTGAAGATACAATATTAAACTGGCTAAAGCAGATTTATTATTTAAGCAAATTGTTAAACTCTGATGAATTATTTGTATCAGCTCTTAATTAAAAGGAGCGCCTGGTGCATACAGTAGTGCAGCAAAAATGTATTATAAAAGAGCTTCTTATAGGTTGTGAATACGGATTTGATGAATACGTTAGCAGAAAACATCATTATGCACTTTCAACTTCCATCACCTCTTCAGCAACTTCTACCCGTGGAATATGCCTGATATTCAGTTGATACTTTGGATTAACACCCATAATAAAATCATTCTGGCGGAATAATTCTTTAACAACAGGGTCATGCAGCAATACATTGGCAAGTCCGGAGGCCATAGGGGAAGCAACAATCACATTATCCACTTTACCGTCCTTAAATTTTATCTGGAATTTTTTACCGGATTTTTTTGCAATTCCTGATCTTTCAAAATCAAAAGCATTCAGGTTTAGTATCTGTTCATTAGTAAGTGATCTTTTTAATACGATGCGAATAATTGGCAGGTATTTCTGCCAGGCGTTTGTGTGCATATTGCTTTATTAGTAGTTACAAAATTGAGAGTAATTGGATTATGGTAAAGGTGAGATTAAAAAATGTAAATAGGGCCTTATTATTCATGTATTTAAACACCGATTGTTAATTTTTGCGTTAGATATTATTGATGAACCGGAATTTTAAAAGATTATTTTAAAATATCATGGTGCAGAAGCATTTTCCAGGCCTATTTTTCTTAGCAATGTTTTAAAGCGGGAATCGGAACGAATCGGATTCATTTTTGGATCAATTTTCAGACTGCATAGCGATTCCTCATGCTTCTCGTAACTTTTTCCAAGCCAGTTAAAAGCTATATCAAATTCAGCAAGTGCAATATATACCAGAGCCATACCCCGATAATCATTTACACTTAGTATCCTTTCTTGTTCCACATCAGCAATTATTTTTAATGCATCCTGCTTTCTACCTGAAGCAGCATAAATTTGAGCAAGTGCAACATCAGTTTTCACCTTATTCCCGGTAAGCTCACCCCAACGTTGATTTTTAGCAATGGCTTCTTCAAACATACCTGCACCTTCGTATGCAAGAGACAAAAGACGATATGCAGGACTGAAGCCCGGATCGATTTCCAATGTCATCAAACCCATATTTATAGCCTGGCTGTATTGCCGTGTATAATAATAATGAATACCCTTATCCTTTAATATACCTGGCGATACCGGATCCTTTTCAACAGCCAGCGAGATTTCCAGGAATGCTTCATCAAACCTGCCCATGAACAGTAAGCATTCGGCATACCAATGATGGCCCGTAGCATAGTTCGGGTTCAATTCTATTCCATGTTGGAATTCCTTTAATGCATTTTTCCAATCCCATTCATTCAGCATAAGTGAGATTGCCAGCGAAATATGTGCTTCTCCCAGCCGGTTATCAATTTCTAATGCCCTGTTTACTGCTGCCATTTGCTTTGGAAAAACTTCTCTCCGGGAAATGTTAGTGTATTCGCCCATCAGGCTGTACGTATCGGCAAGCCCTGCCCACGCCAGTGCATAGTTGGGATCTTTTTTGAGTGCTTTTTCAAAATAAATTACAGCAGTTTTAAGTCCTTCTTCATTTCTTTTCTTCCAGAAAAAACGACCCTGCAGGTAAAGTTGGTAGGCTTCTGTATTTTCGGTGTAATGTTTCTGAAGTGCAACCTGCTCCTCCCGGGTAAGCTGCACTCTTAACGCTTCTACCATTTTTACAGATACCATTTCCTGTATATCAAAAATATCATCTATCGTTCCGCGATAGGTATCGGCCCATAAATGGACATCCAGGTTGGCATCAATCAATTGCGCCGTAATCCTGAGATCGTGGCCATGCTTTCGTACACTTCCTTCCATTATATAATTCACCCCGGTTTCGTTGCCTATAGTTTTTACATCTTTTGTAGTGTGTTTATATTGCATCGAAGTTGTTCTGGAAATGACTCTCATATCTTTGATCCGGGATAACCTGGTAATCAGTTCTTCAGTTAGGCCATCACTGAAATACTCCTGGTCGGGGTCGTTACTCATGTTAATAAAAGGTAAGACAGCAATTGATCTTTCAATGCTCTTTTTTTCATCCGCCTTTTCACCCTTGCCCTGCATGAGATTGCCATCTGGAACTTTTATACCTGCGTTGCTGATAGCAAATATCTCTACCTGGTCTTTTACATTTTTGAGTACATACTTTCCCAGCGAAATCGCCTGAATGTCTTTTTGGTTTTTTATATCATCGTAAACCTTACCTGAAATCAAAATACTTCCTGGTTCTGCAAAAGATTCCAATCTTGATGCAATATTTACTCCATCGCCATACATATTATTCCCTTCCAGCATTACATCACCAGTGTGCAAGCCAATCCGAAGAGGCACCTGCGGCGGGGACATCATTTCTAGTTGCAGGGCCAGAGCAGCTCTTACTGCTTCAATGGTACTGTTAAAGCTACACATGCCGCCATCACCCCTGAACTCCAGTATGCGGCCATAATGTGCTTCTACTTCTTTTTCAAGTTTATTCAGCAGTTTGGCGCGGATCTGTGATGCCAATTCCTCATCTTCCTGCATCATTGCAGTATAACCAGTTATGTCGGCAAACATAATTGCTGCCAGTTGTCGGGATGAAGACATTGTGAAAGTGGTAAATGAAGATAATAAAAAGGCGGATGCCCCTGCTACGCAAAAAGGTTAAGCTGTCTTTAAATTCTTTTTTTTCGGAATTGTGGCATTAAATTGAACGTTATAATGTGTTTTGTTGTAACGACCCATAGCGTTGATGATCTTTTTTCATAACGGTCAAATTAGGAAAGTTTAATTCTTTTTGTTGTAAATTTTCTCAATCCATTCTTTTGTGTGATTTACTAATAAGATTATGGTATCTATCTTACCGGCTTTAAATCCATGGTCTGCCTTTTCAATTTTTATTAATGTAGCCTGTGGTAGTGACGAACATACCTGTTCTATTAAATCCAAGGTAGCCAGTTCATCCCGGGTTCCCTGCAAAAAAAGCATTGGCAGTCTTACATCTTTTAAATGTTCAGCTCTGTCAACTGATGGTTTGCCAGGAGGATGGAGCGGAAACCCATAAAAAATAATTCCCTTAACTGCAGGGTGTGGATGAGCCGATAAGTATTGCGAGCTCATTCTGCCACCAAATGATTTTCCCGACACAAAAAGAGGAGTGGACGGAAATAATTCAGAAGCATTATTGATAGCTGCCTCAATTGTTTTGTGCGCCACTGCGGGTAGATCTGGTCTTCCTTTTTTGTTCTCAGCAAAAGGAAAATTAAAACGCAAGGTTGTTATGCTTTTCTCTGCAAGGGTTAGCGCCAGTGATGCCATGAAAAGATGGTTCATGCCGGCACCTGCACCATGAGCCAATGTTAGGATGCAATTACTTTCTTCCGAAATGATATACTCTGCAGAAACAGAACCAATGGAAGGCGAAACGGGTAGAGTATAAGACCTGGTGGTCATAACCGAAATTCAGAATAAAAAATTAAATTACTGAATTATCGGGTGCTCATTTGTGATTTACTCATATGCAGCAACTACAACTTAAATCCCTTCAAAACGGATTGAATTATTTGCTGCACGCACAACTATATTCCCTGCGATATCCTGTAACTTTCTTTCTTTTATCATGAAAACAATCGGTCTTGTTGGAGGATTAACCTGGCATTCCACTATAGAATATTACCGGATAATCAACGAAACTGTCTATGAACGAGCAGGAGGAGATGAAGCTGCAAAAATTATCCTCAACTCCGTTAATTATGGAGAAATAAAAAAGCTGACACATGCCGGTGATTGGAAGAGTATTTCAAGCATTATTTGTTTTGCCGCCAGGCAAACAGAAATAGCCGGTGCAGATTGTATGTTGCTTGGTGCCAATACCATGCACCATATAGCTGGCGAAGTTCAGTCGGTGATCAACATTCCCTTAATTCACATTGCTGACGCTACAGCAAAACAAATTCAAACATACAATTTGAAAACAGTTGCCTTGCTTGGTACTAAATACACCATGAAATTTGATTTCTTTAAGAATCGCCTGGCTGCATTCAATATAAATACTATGATACCGGATGATGAAGATGTTGAAACCATTAATTCAAGTATTTATAACGAATTAGGAAAGGGCATTTTTTTGCAGGAAACAAAACAAAAATATCTAACGATTATTAATAAACTAATTGGCGAAGAAGCAGGGGGTGTTATTCTCGGATGCACAAGAATTCCACTGCTAATACAGCAACAGGATGTATCGGTACCCGTTTTTGATACTACATTTATTCACGCAACCGCAGCAGTTGATTTTGCTTTGGAATAAAGTATTTTTTTTGGCAGGCAGATGAATATCTGTTAAGTCGTTCCGACCCCGGATGCAGGATTATGCGTTTGCCAACATTTATCCTGTTTACTTTTGTTATCTTTCTTAATACTTTCTGTTTATGAGTTCCACGCATCAACTGGCTGCAATAATGTTTACTGATATTGTCGGTTATACTGCATTGATAGGTGAAGATGAGCAAAATGCATTGGAAATACTTTATAAAAACCGGCAGCTACAAAAAGCTCTTATTAAAAAAAATAATGGAACATTTATAAATGAAAGCGGTGATGGAATACTGGCGTGCTTTTCTACCGGTACTAATGCCGTTTTTTGTGCCATTAGTATTCAGCAGGATTGCAAAGGCATCCCAGGCCTTCAATTGCGAATTGGCATTCACCTTGGTGAAGTAGTTCTGGAAGAAAATAATGTTTTTGGTGAAGGTGTAACTACTGCTTTACAATTACAGGCTATATCACCTGCGGACACAATCTGGATTTCCGAACCTGTGCAATTAAGTATTGCCAATGAAAAAGAAATAAAAGTAAGATATGTAAGAGAGGAAATTTTAAAAAATGTAAAGCATCCGGTACCTGTTTATGAGGTAGAAATCAGTAATTATTTACCGCGAAAAGTACAGGAAGTTTCAACAAAATCATACACTGAACTGCGGGAAAAAAGTGTAGCTGTGTTACCTTTTGTAAATATGAGTAATGACCCGGAACAGGAACATTTCAGTGAAGGCATGGCTGAAGAAATCATCAATTCATTGGTGCATATACAGGATTTAAAAGTAGCAGGTCGTATATCATCCTTTCAATTTCAAGGTATGAAAGCAGACATTCGCGAGATTGGAAAAAAATTGGGTGTTAGTTCTGTTTTAGAAGGCAGTGTACGGAAGCAAGGAAATAAACTCAGGGTTACAGCACAACTTATCAGTGCGGATGATGGGTTTTCTTTATGGTCTGAAAGATATGAGCGAACTATGGATGATATTTTTGCTATTCAGGATGAGATTGCACTGGCTATTACAACAAATCTGAATGTGGTATTGCGGAAGAAGGAACGTGAATTCATCACCAGGTCATCTACACAAAGCCCGGAGGCGTATGAGTTATACCTGAAAGCCCGCTTTTACGTAATGCGCCGCGGGGCATCTCTATTAAGTGCATTGAAATTCTATGAACAGGCTATTGAAAAAGATTCCAATTTTGCATTGGCTCATGCAGGGTATTCAGATGCTAATTTGCTATTGGCAACTCATGGTATTGTGCCTCCAAAAGTAGTAATGGCTAAAGCAAAGAATTCGGCTGACATAGCATTACGCCTTGACCCTTCGCGTTGCGAACCCTATTGTACATTAGGACATTATTACACTTGTTTAGAGTGGAACTGGGCGGAGGCGAAGAAAAATTTTCTCCGATGTATTGAAATTAACCCTGATTATGCAGAAGGTCATTATCGGTATGCGCATAATTACCTTGCTTGTGTGGAGGGAAAATTTGATGAAGCTGAAGAACATGCACAATTAGCAATAAAATCAGAGCCATTAAGCGCTATTTGCTATGCATTCTATTCTCTTATATTGCACGTGGCCGGTAAGTTCCAGCAGGCATTAGACTCTGCTAAAACCGGTATAGAACTTGATGCGAATTCCTTTCTTTGTCATTTATATGCAGGTGGCGCACAAATGGCACTGAAAAATTATGAGGGTGCTATCGCTTCTTATGATTTTGCATTAACTATTTCAAACAGGCATCACTTTCCTCTTAATGGTCTTATTTGGACTTATTGCCTGGCCGGGAAGTTTGAAAAAGCAAAAGAGCTGATGGCAGAGTTAAAAGAAAGATCAGTTAAACAGTATATTCCCAGCACTTTTACCGGAATATCAGAAGCTTATCTAAATAATATTGACGAAGCTTTTATAAATCTGGAAAAAGCATATAACGAGCCGGAGCCGCTCTTATTTATGCTGAAATATGAACACTGGGTTCCTCCCGCCCTAAAACAAGATCCACGATTTCAAAACCTTTTAGACAGAATTGGGTTTCCTGATTAATACATTTTCATAAAAAATCCCATTGAACAACAAATAGCAGTAACTATAAAAAGTAATGCAAAGTCTGTTAGCCTTCGTGTAGTTGGGAATAATCCTAATACTTTCAGATTGTTTCTTTCGAAAAGCCAGACAATCAGCCAGGAGATTGCAAGTTGAACTAAAATTCCTAACATAAAAAGGCGACTATCGACAATATAAGGGGTGCTGACATAAATATTTTACTTGTTTTTACTATCCCACAATGTATGTTAAGCAAGAGCATAGGCATTTACCGGACTGCTTATACCCTTCAATGTAAGTATTCTCTTTTGTGCATCTGGAAATTGATCTTTTGCGTAGTTGAATACATCTGGAGTGACTAAAATTTCACCTGCCTCAGCCGCTCCCTGGAGCCTGGATGCCAGGTTGACTACCGGCCCAATCGCTGTAAAATCTTTATATGACGTGCCAACTTCACCCATAAAGCTTTCGCCTGTATGTATGCCTATGCCAACACCAACGGCTTCATTACTCAAACCCATTGCCTCTTTAAGATTTTTACAATTTTTTTGTAGTTGAATGGCTGCATTCACTGCGTTTAGTACATGCTCTTTCCTGGTTAATGGGAAATTAAAAATGGCAAGAACAGCGTCGCCTATAAATTTGTTTATGATCCCATCTTTTTGCCACACTGCAGCCGAACATTGATCATAAAAACCGTGTAGTAGTTCATTTAATTTCGATGCTTCCATTTTTTCAGATAGACTAGTATAACCGCGTAGATCAGCGAAGAGGATAGTGGTCGCTACCGGTATTTGTTTCTTCTTCATAACCTTTTTAAACATGCTCTCGCAAATTGTACAGAGGTTAGGGTGCATCTGGCTTTTTTTAATTCCAAATGGCTTGTATAGAAATGATAAAGGACCCCGTATAGCTATAGGGACATGCATGTGTTCCCAGCAGCCCTGGCAAATTACTGTTGTTTTCATTTTGCTTTTACGTCCTTGGTACCAGGTTTAAATTTAGGATTTTATTTATGATTAAAATGATTTGTACTCTCGCAAAGGGTTGTCTATATTCTGTTGGTGTTCTCAACCGCTTCTTTGTTGCTCGACGCCTGACCCCCGAGTTACTGTTTTCTCTCCACTGAGCCTGTCCCAAACTTGTTTCGGGATCATCCACTTGTATCGCCGGCAATTCGATTGAGCAAATAAGCCAAGGACCACAGTAGAATCAGAATGGTTTGATAGACACTGCAGAGTACAATTTTGAAAGATCATAATTTCTTCCCTGTGTGACCACCAGTTTTGCATTGCAAATGTTGGTATGTTTTTTACAGAGTCACCGTCCGCTAAAACAAAAGCTAAGTGCACTACTATTTAGCTTCCATGGCGGTTTGTACTGAGCCTGCCTGAAGGGAGAACCAGGTATGTCGTACCATCACAGAATTATACGCCTGCCATTAATGTCTATTGTCTTCGCTCCTCAGAACAACAGGCAAAGAATAAAGCCTTTGGGCTTTATTCTTTAATAAACAACATGTAACCGTCAGGCAATTGCAGTCTGTTTTGATCTTGCAGGCAGTCCATATGCAGCATCTTCATTCACTTCATAAGTGAAGTTTTTACTGGCGTGTCCTACTTTTTCATCAAGAAATTTCTGCACCTCTGCGGCACTATCGGCCTCCCAAACACAAGTGCCGCTCTTCATGTCTTGTGATGGATAAACCTGGTGAAGCTTCAGATGCGGTGGTAATGACGAGGTTACTTCTTTAGCTGCTGACCAAAAAGCATTTGGATCATTCACGTCATGATGAGCAATTACTAACATAGCATTTGTTTTAAGTGAAGAAATTAAAACCGGGAAGTCTTCAACGGGAAACTGATAAGCAGAATTCAGAGAGTGCCGTTTGTTAAAATGAAGTTACTGCTTTTTTTTCGTAGCAACATCCCTTTTAATTGTTCGAGGCCATAACGACACGTATCACCAATCACACTATAAATTTCATCTATGATGCCGGAGAAGATATACGCAAAAGCGGTGATGTGAGTATTTAACTATCAGTTATTTGGGCAGCGGTTCACTTGAACTTATCTATTTTTTTGGAATGGGTATCTAATGTTCCATATTATTGGGGGTACCTTAATCATTTCCTGCAACGGCTCTCTTGTTTTCACGGCTGACTTTCCTATGACTATAAACCGGAAGGTCTAACCGCTATAGTCATCTTGCCTGGCCTCTTGTACTGCAAATAGTGAGTTCATTTTTTTGAGCCAGGTTGAATTACTACGATGAAGCTTCCGTGCAGCCTCTGCTGAGTTTGCCGAAGCATCGCACACCCGTCCGAATGGCTTCAGCCGGGCGGGCTTGTACGGTTGGTAATCTTTGAGCAATTAAGAAAGTAACCATCTGGAATTAAATGTCCAGACTTGCAACTCAGGACACCTTTGGGGTTTAGCAATTGTTGCCAGCAGTTTTGCCGCCTTTGGTTCTGATTCGATAATTCGTTGTACTATTTGAAATTAAATATCAATGGGAAAATGAAAGTCACAATAATTACCCATACGATGTAAACAGGAAGAAACTTTGATATTGAATTTTCAACACCACTGATGTCTGCCTTTTTTGAAACACTTTTAAAGAGATTGAAAGTTATCATCAATAGATTTATCAGCATAAGTATGTTCGCTCCTAAAATAGCAAGCCGGTTTGGCGTAATTCCCCACTCTGAAATTCTGAATAAAATTGCAGAAAGAGCAATCCCGTTTACAATAACTGTTACTATTGATAAAGCAAGTAGAATAAAATTGCCCGTCCGGTTTTCACTTCTCTTAGATGACTCTGCAACTGAAAATAAAATAATCGCCATAACACCGATCAGGAGGAAATTAAATACCATTAAGAATTCTCTGTCCTGGTATGGGTTTTTTCCGGAAACCAAAATTGCTATTAGGTAAACAACCAGCGTGATTAAAACTAATGGGCTGAATATTTTTGCAATAACAGGTGAAACCTTATTAACCAGTTGAGGATTTGTTTGTGTTATATAAGTTGCAACTATCGGCAATGCGGCAGCTCCGAATATAACAATCCATTCAAAATAAAATTTCTCAATTTGAAAACCAATCACAGAAAAAAGTCCGATAGTAATTCCTGTGAGAATACCTCCTGCAATCACGAGAAGCCCGGTCATTATTACTAAGTCGCCATTGTATCTTAAAAAATCGAGCCGCTTGTTATCGTCTGTCAGGTTATTGCCTGCAAAAGCGGTTCCTAACAGTACCCACAGCAGCAAAGGCAAATGGATACATGCCAATATTAACGTGTCGCTTGTGGTAGATGCTGGAAGGAAGTTGATATAGATAAGTGAAATGAGCATCACGCCGAAGATCACAGCAATCCGCCCCAATGGTAAGTTGTTTTTCCAGGCAAAGTATGCTGTTAAAAGAGGCAGAAAAATGAAACCTATATCCCTTGGGTAGAAGGTCTCTTCATTTATTTGGAATATGTCAGGTATTTTGGCAATAAAACCTGCAACCAGCGCAGCAATTATTACAAATAATAATTCCTTGCCTGTGCCCCAGTTGATCTCATCACTTTCGTAATTCAGTCTTTCATTCCAGAAATCAGCAACTGCATTGCCTTTGAGCTCCGGGTACAGTGTACTGAACTCCCGCTTAAATGGCACCTTGTTCGTCCTGTACATCCTTTCGAGTTCCCTCGGGTCG
>JBHENB010000030.1:0-274 GCA_046262255.1 Chitinophagaceae bacterium | reverse complement strand
TTCATTAATTTATAATTTAAACCTTTTTTGCCAATTTCAATTCTGATCAGTTAGTATTGTTTAATTCCACATGGTACCGTCCAATCCCAAAACAGCACCAAGCCACAGCCCAATGATGTATACAACAAAGCTCAGGAGAATAGCCACTGTTCTGCTGAAATCGCGGGAACTCTGATGATCCATTAAAGCGTAAAATGCACCACCCATTGCACCAGCTAAAGGCGTAATAATAAAAGGTCTGATCATCCAGTACTTTCCCCATTCCGGATTAGGC
>JBHENB010000029.1:0-31410 GCA_046262255.1 Chitinophagaceae bacterium | reverse complement strand
CTTTCACCAAAGCCGTTTACTTTAATACCGAAACCGATATTTGTTGAGTAAAGAAACTTTTGAGGTTCTGTAGGGTTGTCTTTAGGTAAATATGTTATTTCAGAGAAGCGTAAGTCCCACAGTTGATGAATTAAAGGGTCTTGTGTATGTGTCCACAAAGTGTCAAGTGTGCAATTGATTTTGGTTTCAATGTAAAGTGGTCGTCTGTTCACTCAGGGTGGTCGTTTAAAATGGCAGGTAACAGTAAATTTACGCTACTTTTTGGTATTATTAAATTGATTTTCAATACCATTCTATAAGTCCTGTTGAATATAGCAACATAGAAAACGCTACAAGTGCAACGTAAAATGCGCTACTCGCCCCAATCCAATTTATCCAGAGGGCTTTGAATCTTTTTTATCTCTTTTGTACTTACATGTGTGTACCTGACCGTAGTATGTATGCTGCGATGGCCCAACAATTCCTGTATAATTCTTAAATCAGTCCCATGTTCCAGCAAATGTGTGGCATAACTATGCCTCAGACTATGCATTCCGCCTTTCTTTTTGTTTTGTGTTAACTTCTTAGCTGCCTGAAATACCTGCTGAAGACTTCGTACTGAATACCGTCCTCCATTTACTCCTTCAAATAAATACTCCTTAGGCTTAAATTGCCTGTAGTACTTCCGCAACTCCTCAAGTAACCTGGATGACAATGGAACCTGCCGGTCTTTTTTACCCTTTGCTTGTCTTACATAAATAACCATTCTTGCTGAATCAACATCTTTAATTTTAAGATTTACTATTTCACTGATCCTTAAGCCTGCTGAATACCCCGCCATAAGCATAACTTTATGTTTTATATTTTCCCTGGACTGTAAAAGTTTTTTTATTTCCGTTTCCGAATGCACAGTAGGCAATTGAAATGGTTTTTTTGGCCTTGGTATTTCAATAAAAACTTTTGGCCGGTTCAACACTTGCTCAAAATAAAATTTTAGTGCATTTAGGGTAGTATGTACTTTATGTTCGCTAAAATTCTTTTTCTTCAAAAGCCACAATAGATAACTTTTTATGTGATCAGCTTTTAACTGCTGGATTGCAAGATTTCCAAGTAATCGCATTAAAATGATAAGCTCATTTTTGTACAAACGAATGGTACTTGAACTATATGCTTTCAATTGCAGGTTCTTTACAAACAGATCAAGCTGCTTTAAATTCTCATCACTCATTGCATAAGTTGTCATGCTCTTTGCAGTAATTGACGAAGTTTGGCCGCTGCTTTTTTTTATGGCAACAACTGTTTTTCTTTTTTGCAGATAGGTTATTAACTCTTCAGTACTTATAGTTCCAAATTCCCTTAAGGCATTACAAACTCTCTCATAATAATCCTTTGCCATTGGCACGTACCAACAGCTATTTGTTTGCGACCACTTTATCCCTTTTATTTTTTTTGCAGCGTCATTTATTTTTTTATTGTTGTGAAAAAAAATTCCGATATGTTCTGCATTACGGTGGAAAAGTGGCTTCAGTAGTATTGGCGACATCCTTAAAATTAAAGCTCTTAGTATTAATCTTAGAATTGAACTCACCTTTGCGAATGAAATTGTTCAGGTGCTTCCATTATGCCTGCAGATAATTATTGCCGTAAAGATAATCCCGTGGAGAATTGCTCCTAAGGTTAATACAACTCCTTCAAAGAGTCCTTTGGATAGCATGAACTTACATCGGAAGTTCATAGTACGAAATAGCCCCTGCCACAAAATCAAACTGCTACCTTAGGAATAGATGCCAAAAGTTTTTTGGTGTATTCTGATTTCGGATGATTATAAACTTCTTCTGCCATGCCGCTTTCCACAATCTTTCCTTTATCCATTACCATTACACGGTCGCTCATATAACGCACAACAGAAAGATCATGGGAGATAAAAAGCATGGTTAATCCAAGCTCATTCTTCAGGTCGTTGAGTAGATTAAGCACCTGAGCCTGCACACTTACATCCAGTGCCGATACCGATTCATCGCAAACCAGGAATGTGGGTTCCACAGCAAGTGCCCGTGCAATAACAATGCGCTGCCGCTGACCACCGGAAAATTCATGCGGATAGCGGTTTACTAACTTTGGGGAGAGGTTTACCTGCTCCAGTAATTCTGCAGCTTTCCTTTTTCTTTTCTTTTCGCTTTTCTCTATTCCAAAAATGTTCATTGGTTCAGCAATGGCAGAACCTATTGTTAACCGCGGGTTTAGTGAGGAATATGGATCCTGGAAAATCAATTGTACATTTTTACGAAGCTTCTTTAGCTCACTTTTTTCAAGGGCAGTAATGTCGTTACCATTCAATAAAATTTTTCCTGTGGCAGGTTCAATCAATCTGAGCAAAGTCCTTCCCAATGTTGTTTTTCCGCATCCTGATTCGCCAACCAATCCTAATGTTTCCCCTTTGTAAATTTCAAAGCTTACATTATCCACTGCAGTAAAATAACTCTTTGCTTTTCCAAATAAGTTTGTACTGCCCGGAAACTGCACAGTAACGTTTTCTGCCCTCACAAGCACTTCCTTATCTTGTTGTTCCCGCTTAGTTGCAACAGGTGTTTTCATAATTTCACCCGGAGCTAAAAAATCACTTACAACAGGCAGGGGTTCTCCTTTTGGATGCTGCGCCGGCCGGCAGGCAATTAATGCTTTGGTATAAGGCTGCTGCGGATTTTTAAATATTTCTGCTGCTGTATTTTGTTCCACAATTTCACCTTTATACATAATGGCCACACGGTCTGCAATTTCTGCCACTACACCTAAATCATGTGTAATAAAAAGAACACCCATGTTTTCTTCACCCTGTAATTCTTTAATTAAGAACAGAATAGTTTTTTGAACAGTTACATCCAGTGCCGTGGTAGGCTCATCACAAATAAGCAACGAAGGATTGCAACACATGGCCATAGCAATCATTACTCTCTGCTTTTGGCCGCCACTTAGCTGGTGTGGGTAACGGTGAAAAATAGTTTCAGGCTGTGGCAGGTTTACTTTTTTAAACCATTCAATAGTTTGCAGCCTTGCAACTCGTTTAGAAAGTTTTTTGTGTTGCAACAATGCTTCCATTACCTGCTGACCGCATTTCATTACAGGGTTTAGTGAGGTCATAGGTTCCTGGAAGATCATAGCAATGTCGTTTCCCCTTATTTCCTGGATTTTTCTTCCAGGTAGCTTCAACAGGTCAATAGCATCCTCATTAATAGTAAAGAAAATTTTTCCGTGGGGATATTTTGCCGGAGGTGCAGGGAGCAATTGCAAAACAGAAAGAGCGGTTACAGATTTACCTGAACCGGATTCACCAACAAGAGCCACAATCTCCCCTCTGTTGATAGCGATGGAAACATTTTTTACAGCAGAAAAAACTTCATTTTCGGAGACAAAATCAACAGAAAGACTTTTTATGGACAACAGCGGCAGCATTGACCGGCAAATTACACTTTACCGGTTATTCGTTACACCCGGACTTAAAAACAGTTATTACCAACGCTTTTTCAGGTTTGGGATAATAAGCCATACATACCGCACAATTTTCGTCAGCGGCATTCTTTATTTTAAAATAAAATTCGTCACCTTCTTTTATATCAGCAGGAAAATTGCAGGGACTGCCCAACGCAAAAACATTTTGATAAGTTTTGCCTGTATGCGAATCTGTCCAGGTTTTTTCAATCAAGTCAATATTTATGCCTTCTCCCTGAACGCTAATGGTATAATTCATACATATTCCTTTGATCTCCAATCTTCCTTTGTAGCATTTCTGTAATTCATTCTTTTTATCACATTCAAATCCTGGAAGTAAAATGATGGAGATGAAGAGCGCAGTAAATAATTTTATTACCATACCTTTTATTTTTGACATTGATCACATGCAAAATACTGCATTAAAAACGAAGATGTCTTACGGTGGCGCCATGATTAATTAATTGTTTGAGCGAATCAATGCCAATGCGCAGGTGCTTCTCCACAAACAACTCTGTAATCTGGCGGTCGCTTTCTTCTGTTTTTACACCCTCCGGCACCATGGGCTGATCACTTACCAGTAAAAGTGCCCCGGTTGGAATTCTGTTGTAAAAACCAACCATAAATATAGTGGCCGTTTCCATGTCAATTGCATAAGCTCTTATCTTTTGCAGGTATTCTTTAAACTCTGTATCATGTTCCCATACACGGCGGTTGGTGGTATAAACTGTGCCGGTCCAGTAGTCAACTTCATATTCACGAATGGTGGTAGAGATAGCCTTCTGCAACGCAAATGCCGGCATTGCCGGAACTTCTACAGGAAAATAATCGTTGGATGTACCCTCACCACGTATTGCTGCAATTGGTAAAATAAGATCGCCAAGTTTATTGCGCTTTTTTAAGCCACCACATTTGCCCAGAAAAAGCACTGCTTCCGGACTAATTGCAACCAGCAGATCCATTACTGTTGCAGCAGTGGGACTGCCCATACCAAAATTAATAATGGTAATACCTTCTGCCGTTGCGCATTGCATGGGCTTATCTATACCCGTAATAGTTGCACCCGTCCATTCGGAAAACATGCGTACATAATTGCTGAAATTGGTGAGGAGAATGTATTTTCCAAAGTTCTCCAGTTTTTCTCCTGTATATCTTGGCAACCAATTTTGAACAATATCCTGTTTTGATTTCATATTCTGACACGAATTTAATCATTACGTTTGATGGATGATACCAGTGAAATTTCCTGAGCCGCAATTCAGGATGAAAAGGGAGAATGGCAAACAATTTATTTTTGATACAATCCGGAAAACATGGTTGTTACTGACAGAGGAAGAATGGGTGCGCCAGAATTTTGTTAGCTACCTGGTTCAGGAATTAAAATATCCATCAGCACTCATTGCTTTAGAAAAAGAAATAATGCTGAATGACTTAAAAAAAAGGTTTGATATTCTTATTTATGACAGCTTACACAAACCGTGGATGATGGTTGAATGCAAAGAGCCTAAGATTCAATTAAAGGAAGATGTATTACAACAGGTGTTGCGCTACAATATTGTTATACCTGTTAGTTATATTGTAATTACCAATGGTAGCAGAACATCAGGGTGGAAGAAGGAGGGGGGTGAATTGAAATTGTTGGATGTAATGCCGGAATGGAGTAATTAATCAAATTGCTACAAGGAAGTTCTGGTTCAGGATTGGTTCTCCTTTAAAATGATTTATCTGGAAACTTGTCAGTAATTAAATTCAGTTTTAGGTTATGTTCTTCCCCTTGTTTAGTACCAGGCATCCAGGCAAAATCTTTAAGATATTGCATGATTGCATAAGCCTGTCTGCCGATAGTTAAGCTCCGTAGAATTAACAAAAGTACAACCTGCCTGCCGGCAGGCAGTGAGTGCCCTTCGTCAAACCTGTCTGCCGACAGACAGGCTCACGATAAACTTGCAAAGGAAGTGGAGAAACAGAATTACAAATGCGGGCTACATAACTGCACATTCACCTTACGGAAAAATCCCCAACTCCGCATAGCTGGTTCCAACTTTATTAATGGCTACTACAAATGCTGCTGTACGCAAATCAGGTATTTGTGGATTTCGTTTCCACTCAACCATTATTTCTCTTGTAGCAGTGATCATAGTTTCTTCCAAACCGCTATATACAAGGTCAACTTCATCGGCACCATGTAGTATAAATTGTTTTTCTCCTTCTATCACACTTTTACCGGTTAGTTCTTCAATCTGGTCAATGATGTGCATGTTCATGTTTTCTGTAAACCTTTTTTCCATACGGCCATAGCGAACGTGGCTTAAATTTTTCAACCATTCAAAATAAGAAACTGTAACACCTCCAGCGTTCAAATACATATCGGGCACTACCAGTGTTCCTTTTTGGATAAAAATTTCATCAGCCTCCGGCGTTAATGGCCCATTGGCTCCTTCGCCTATAATTTTTGCCTTTATGTGCAATACATTATCTGCATTAATTACATTTTCCAAAGCGGCGGGAATAAGTATATCACAATCATATTCCAGCGCATCTGTATTTTTTGCAAAGTTTTTTGCACCGGGAAAGTTGAGAATGGAGCCTGTGGTTTTGCGATGTTCAAAGACGGCATCTACGTCCAATCCCTTTTCGTTATAAACAGATCCTTCATACTCGGCTAATGCGGTAATTTTTGCACCTGCAACCTGAAAGAATTTTGCGGAATGGTAACCAACGTTCCCCAACCCCTGAACAACTACTCTTTTGCCTTCTACTCCGGTTGGTAAACCTAATTTATCCATTACATCCTTCATATTACATACTTCACGGAGCCCGTAAAAAACCCCAAGGCCGGTTGCTTCCCTGCGTCCGCGAACGCCCCCCTGTGTTACCGGCTTACCTGTTACACAACCCAGCGCATCAATTTCTCCGGGGCGTAAACTTTGATATGTGTCAACTATCCATGCCATTTCCCTTTCGCCTGTTCCATAATCCGGCGCAGGTACATCTGTACCCGGACCGATAAAGTTCTTTTTTACCAGTTCTGCTGTATAGCGCCTTGTTATCTTTTCGAGTTCGTAAGCAGAGTATTTTTTAGGGCTGATCTTCAGGCCGCCCTTTCCACCTCCGAAAGGAACATTTACAATGGCGCACTTATACGTCATTAGCGCAGCCAATGCCATCACCTCATCCTGGTTTACTTCTGCTGCAAAGCGAATACCTCCTTTACATGGTGCTTTATGATGTGAATGTTGTACCCGGTAAGCTTCAATCACTTCAATTCTTCCGTCATCCATACGCACAGGAAATTTTATTTGATAAACTGCATTGCATGCCTTTATCTGCTCCAATACTCCCGGATCCCATTTAGTAAAACTTGCTGCCTTATCGAAACTTTTGTTCACACTCTCAAAAAAACTATATGCTACATTGGTAGACATGAGATATTATTTATAGTTATTATTCTGGTTTTCCAGCTTTTTAATTTTTCGTTCCAAACGGATGAGATAAAAAATAATTCCCGCAAAGATGGTAAGTATAACGGCTATTACCACATAAATTTTGCCATTGCTGCGCATGGTACTTGCCATTGAAACATCATTAGTATTTTCTTGTGCCCATACAAAAAAACTTATTATTGTTACCGCGAAACCTAAAAGAATTTTTTTCATCATTTGCTTACTAATGTTTTTTCCTTCAAATAAGTTAACCTGACCTTTAGGTTAACAATCCATGCTCCTAATAACGTCCATCCAACAACAGCAGGGTAAAAAACATACCGCATCTCAGGTGCTAAATCTTTAAAGTTAAGAGCAGGATTACCGCCTTCATTACCCACGCCACCCGGGTGTAAACTGGGCAACAATCTTGGAATAATCCAGATGGACGGGAAAAGAAAAGCAAATGCAAATATGTTATATACAGAAGCAATCCTTGCTTTTTTATCTATATCGGGAATAGAATCTCTTAATACCATGTAGGCAAAATAAATAAGCAATGCGATGCCTGCACCAATAAGTTTTGGTTCGCGGGCAATAGCGCCGAAGGATTCATAGATAGTTTTATTAGGATCTACCCATGTATAAGACGCCCATATAGCACCGGTGGCATAACCAAGAAGTCCAAACACCACTCCTACCACGGCATATTGCCGCGAAAGAATATCACTCTTAATATCGTTTTTAGATAAATACTTTATAGCGTGAAAAACGGAAATGGTAAACAGAATCATCATGGCAAACCACATACACACATGAAAATAGAGGTTGCGGATGCTTTCATGTAAAATGGGTACTGCCGGAACAGGAAATAAAAGCCCTGCAATAAAAGTGTACAGTAATAAGAGAATACATAATATTTTCCACCAGCTAATATTCATATACAGCAAAAAATAGTAAAGCTGCTATTACAAGTAACACAGTGAGCAAAAATAAGGTTGAAGGTGTTGTAATGAAAATAATATCAGCAACTAATCTTTCCATAAATAAGGAAACAAAATAATAGCAAGCAGAATCACTAAAAAATCAATAGCAACCAATAACAAAACAGGTGTTACAGGAATTTGTGCATTGGCAGTAAATGCAGCACCCGATACTTTCATTAGCATAATGAGTTGCGGAATAATTATTGGAAAGCCAAGGATTGCCATGATAGCTGCATTCTGCTGCGCCTTTGCAGCAATTGCTGCCAGAAATGTAAATACCAGGCTTAAACTAAAACCACCTAATAACACTACACCAGCAAAAGAAAAAAAGCTTACAACAGGACTTCCTAAAAACAAACTGAAAAGAATAAAACTCAAGCTACTCATTACCAGCATCAGCAATGCATTAAAAAAAAGCTTTGCGAGCATAAAGTTTTGTGGGCTTGTAATTGACTGGTAATAAAGCATGCGACTTCTGCTTTCCTGAAGAAAGCTTTTTGCAACGGCATTGATACTAATAAAAAGCTGGATTATCCAAAATAATCCATTCCAGACGTGGTTATTTGGTTGTTCAACCGCCATGTACATTACGAATATTGTGGCACCCACATAAAGAACAATTCCATAAAAAGCATATTGCCGGCGAACTTCCAGGAGAAGATCTTTTTTAAAAAGGGTCCATATTTGGTTAAGGTTTTTCAAAATCAAAAAGAGCAAGATCCTTAATCCATAATCCTGTTGAAATGATGATCTTTCGAAATTAGAACTGTATTGTTTTGAATAGCCTGCGCAGCAATGATGGCATCTGGAAGTTTGAGCCTGGTGTCTTGAATAAATGAAGCGATCTTTTTTAGAGTAGGTATTTCCTCGGGAACCTCAATAACCTCAATTCTCTTTAAAAATATATCAAATATGATTTTGTCTTCCTTTAATAAAGATCGAAATGAGAGAAACTCAAGTACGCAAATAGCAGATGTTCCAATCCACAAAGCTTCTGATAAATTTTGTTCAATGGTTGTATTACCATTTAGTAAGGCGATAATGGCATTTGTGTCTAAAAAAAATTTAATCCCATTCATCCCTTAATTTTCTTTGTTCAGCTAATGCATCGCCTTTCCATTGAAGTTTTCCTACAAGATCTGAAAAATCATATTTTTTCTTTTTTGGTTCTGTTTGTTGCTCATCAATAGGCAGCACAATAATTTCAAGTTTTCGATTATTATACTCTTCAGGTAAGTCAATGGTGAGAGGATTGGTGGAGTGGGTAACTATTTTTCTTACAATATCCATAGTTTAAAATTACTCAACTTACCCGATCTTTCCATTTAACTTATAACATCTGCGGCAACGGGGCTCATAAACATCTTTCGCCCCAATCATTACCTGGTCCTCATTTGGAATCTTTCGGTAAGAATAGTTAGCTATACTCCCGCATTGCATGCAGATTGCATGCAGTTTGGTTATGTAATCAGCTTTCGCTAAAATAAAAGGCATTTGGCCGAACGGGATGCCTTGATAATCCATATCTAAACCAGCCACAATAACCCGTATGCCCCGGCTTGCAAGCTCATCACAAACATCAGGCAGCTCCTCATCAAAAAATTGTGCTTCATCAATACCTATTACATGTACATTTTGTGCTAACAAGAGGATTTTTTGCGAGGTATCAACCGGTGTTGAATGAATGTAATTCTCATCATGCGATACAATTTTTAGTTCATCGTACCGCACATCAAATGCAGGTTTAAAAATTTCTACCTTTTGGTTGGCAATTTTCGCTCTTTTTAAACGGCGTATTAATTCTTCTGTTTTACCAGAGAACATAGAGCCGCAGATAACTTCTATCCATCCCCCCCACGCACCATTTATATTTGGCTCAATAAACATTTACCGTTTTGTAAGAATAAATATTAATAACACTTTGTAATTTTAAAAGCTGTTTATACGTTGATTAATATATAAATAGCGTTCAAAACTACCATAAACAATGGAAAGAGTAAATCTGCTTATAGAGAAATTGGCCGAGCAAAAAAGAAATAATGTTACCGCTTCCCAACTGCTCATTACTGTACAGCTCCTGCAAAACGAGCTGTTAATACTTCAGAATATTACCCGTTCGCTTGGCACCTCAAAAGTAGCTGTAACTATGCCAGTCAATGCCGGGCTTTACCCTAATACTTTTGAAGAAAAGAAACCTGAAATACAAATAGATGCTTTAAGGAAAGAAGAGAAAACAGCAGCTCAGGAAGCCAAAAGAGAAAAAACAGAGAATCAGCCTTTTTTTGTTCCAAAACCTTTAATAAGTGAGCAAAAGGAAAATAAAGAATTAAAACCAGCAAGCACACAACCCGGGCTGCGGGAAGTACCTTTTAATGCAATGGCAGAAACGCCTACATTACTGCATCAACAGCAACAAAAAGAAATACATGAGACGATTGGGGGAATGCAGGAATCTTTAAACGATAAATTAAAACAAGAAAAAAAAGAAGTTGCGCATGCACTAAAGGGTTCTCCTGTAAAAGATTTAAGGAAAGCAATTGGAATTAACGACAGGTTTCTTTTTGTACAGGAGCTTTTTAGAGGCGATGATGCTATGTATGAAAGAAGTATAAAAACAATCAACAGCTTTCATATTCTACAAGAGGCAGAGTATTGGATTAACAGAGAATTGAAGGTAAAACTGGGCTGGAACGATAGTAAGGATGTTGTGCAGCATTTTTATCAGGTAGTAAGAAGGCGGTTTTTGTCAATGTAAGCCATAATTTTTTCCGTTGCACCGCTGCTATTGTACACATAATTTTTAGCTGCTTTACTGCATTGCTGTAATGTAACGGAATCATTAATCAGCCTTTCTATCACCTCGTGCAATTCTTGTTTGTTTTTAATGCTAAAAGCTGCATTAGCAGACATTAAGTCTTCAGCTTCTTTAAATTTTTGATAGTTAGGGCCGAAAATCACAGGCTTGCCATATACCGCAGCTTCCAGTGTATTATGGATGCCGCTTTTGTTGAAACCTCCTCCTACATAAGTTATAGTTGCATAATAGTACAGTTGTGAAAGTAACCCTATGCTGTCAATTATTAAAGTAGTGAAAGAGTTTCCGGGATTTTCTTTAAAAACAGAATAAGTAATTGCATTGGGAAACTGCTTTAATATATTTTCTATATGAGCTTTATCTACTTCATGCGGTGCAATTATGATTTTTAAATTTTCTCCGGTGATGGCTTCGCTTAAAATATCTTCATCGTTACTCCATGTGCTGCCGGCAACAATTACTTTATTGTGACCTATAAACTCTTTAATAAATGGAACTTCTTTAATAGTGTCTGCAATGGATATAACTCTGTCAAAACGAGTATCGCCGCCTATGCTGCAATTACTGATTTTATTTTTCCGTAATAAATTATACGATTGTTCATCCTGCACAAATATCCAGGAAAAGAATCGGAGCATTGTAAAATAAAAGCTTCCATACCATTTAAAGAATAACTGTTGCTCCCGGAAAATTGCCGAAATTAGTAATAATGGTATTTTTTTATTGTGAATAGCTTTCAGGTGATGGTACCAAAATTCATATTTCACAAAAATTACAAGCTGCGGGTTTACAGTTTTTAAAAATTGTTCTGCATTACTCCGGGTGTCTAAAGGGATATAACAGATATAATCAGCTAAATTATTTCCTTTAGCTACGTTAAATCCGGATGGTGAAAAAAAACTTACCAGTAATTTATAGTGAGGGTATTGTTCCCGTAACTTTTTCAGTATTGGTTTTCCCTGTTCAAATTCACCTGCAGATGAGCAATGCATCCAAATGATATTATCATTTGCAATTTTCTTCTGGAATTCTGTAAATAAATCTTTTCTTCCTCTGTACCATTGTTCTGCTTTTTCGTTCCAGATAGAAGCAAAACGTATAGCCAGTGCATAGCAGGTAATGAAAATGTGATAAATGAATTTCAAAATAAAAAGTAAGCCTTATCAACAAATGTAAAGGCAAACCTTTTTCCAAAGCATATTTTACTATTTTTGCGGCCCCGTATGAGTTTTGAAAACAATAATAAATTTTCAAAATTATCGGGCGACTTGCCCTGTCAAGTAATAGTATATAAAATTTAGTTCAGCATACTTTAAGGCAGATCATTAATTATATGATGCGTTCTATTCAGATGGTTGATTTAAAAACTCAGTATCGAAAGATTAAGACCGAAATTGATACAGCTGTTCTTGAAGTATTGGAAAGCGCTGCCTTTATAAATGGGCCGCAAGTTCAAACTTTTTCGGAGCAACTTGCTCAATATAACGATGTAAAACATGTAATTCCATGTGCTAATGGAACGGATGCCTTACAAATTGCTATGATGGCTTTGGATTTGCGGCCTGGTGATGAGATAATCACACCTTCGTTTACCTATATTGCTACCACGGAGGTAATAGCTTTATTGGGGCTAAAACCGGTCTTTGCAGATGTTGATCCCAAAACATTCTGCCTTGATATCCCATCTGTTGAGAAAACCATCACATCAAAAACAAAAGCCATCGTACCTGTTCATTTATTTGGACATGCAGTGCAAATGGAAGCTTTGATGAAAATTGCAGAGGCTCATGATTTATTTATAATAGAAGATAATGCACAGGCAATTGGATGTGATTATTTTTATTCGAATGGTACGGCTAAGAAAACAGGATCAATAGGCACAGTAGGAACAACTTCTTTTTTCCCATCAAAAAATTTAGGGTGTTTTGGTGATGGCGGTGCCATTATGACCAATGATGATGAATTAGCTGGTAAATTGAAAATGGTTGCTAATCATGGCCAAAGCAAAAGGTATTATCATGATATTGTAGGTTGCAACAGCCGGTTAGATACACTGCAGGCTGCTATTTTGGAAATTAAGCTGAAACATTTAGATAAATACATAGCAGCACGGCGGCACGTAGCTGCTTATTACGATAATGCATTTGCAAACCATCCCAAAATTACTACCCCTTTGATAGCTCCTTTTTGCAATCATGTATTTCATCAGTACACTTTGGTGCTGGAAGGTGTAGACAGAAATAGCTTGCACGAACATTTAGCAAAGCATAACATTCCTTCAATGATATATTACCCGGTTCCGGCGCACAAACAAAAAATGTTTTCAACATTTAAGGTAAATGAAGTTGAGCTGCCTGTAACTGATTGGCTGGCAGAGAAAGTAATTTCATTGCCAATGCATACCGAACTGGATGAGGAGCAATTGCTATTTATTTCATCAAAAGTCTTAGAGTTTATAAATTAATTATGAAGATTACTGTTGTAGGTACAGGCTATGTTGGATTAGTAACAGGAACATGTTTTGCAGAAACAGGAAATACTGTAATCTGCGTGGATATTGATGCAGGGAAAGTTGAAAAATTAACAAACGGTACAATAACTATATACGAGCCAGGCCTTGAAAAATTGTTTTTACGAAATTTGAAAGAAGACAGGTTAACGTTTACCACTAACCTGGAGGAGGGTGCAAAGGAAGCTGGTATTGTTATTCTTGCACTTCCTACACCTGCGGATGAAGATGGCTCTGCAGATTTGAAGTATGTATTAGGTGTTGCGAAAGACGTTGGAAAAATCTTAACTGATTATAAAGTAATCGTAAATAAAAGCACAGTTCCGGTAGGTACTGCAGAAAAAGTTTATAACACTATCCGGGAAAATTATAATGGAGAATTTGACGTTGTGAGCAACCCCGAATTCTTACGGGAAGGTGCTGCTGTGGAAGGTTTTATGAAACCAGACAGGATTGTAATTGGCAGCACCTCGGATAGAGCAAAAAAAATTATGGGAGACCTTTATGCTCCATTTGTGCGGCAGGGAAATCCAGTAATTTATATGGATGAACCTTCCGCAGAATTAACCAAATATGCTGCAAATTCATTTTTGGCCACTAAAATTTCATTTATGAATGAGGTGGCACGCCTGTGTGAAAGGATAGGCGCTGATGTAGATATGGTACGACGAGGTATAGGAAGCGATGACAGGATAGGTAAACGTTTCTTATTTCCTGGTATTGGTTATGGAGGAAGTTGTTTTCCAAAAGATGTTCAGGCCTTAGTAAGATCCTCTCATGAAGTTGATTATAATTTTAAAATATTGAATGCAGTTATGGATGTAAATGAAGATCAAAAACTGCATCTCATGCCTAAGATTAAAAAATACTTTCATGATGATTTAAAAGGAAAACATTTTGCGGTTTGGGGACTTGCTTTTAAACCAAATACAGATGATATACGTGAAGCACCTGCATTATATGTTATAAAAGCTTTAGTTGGTGAAGGCGCCACTGTCACTGCTTTTGACCCGGAAGCTTTGAACAATGGAAAAGAAGAATTAGGTGATATAATTGAGTACTCAGAAAACCAATATGAGTGTTTGAATAATGCTGATGCTTTGATCATCGCAACGGAATGGAATGAATTCCGTACGCCGGATTTTGAAAGAATTAAAAATTCTTTAAAATCTAAGGCCATATTTGATGGAAGGAATCTTTTTGATTTAGCGGAGATGCAAAAGCTCTCTTTCCATTATGAAAGTATTGGCCGGAAAACTATAAAGTAATAAAATGGAACGGAAGAAGGTTTTAATTACAGGTGCTGCTGGTTTTTTAGGTTCTCATTTATGCGATCGTTTTATTCATGAAGATTGTTCTGTAATCGCTATGGACAATCTTATTACAGGGAATGAAAACAATATTGCTCATTTATTCAAGCTTCCAAATTTTGAGTTCTATCATCACGATGTCACTAAGTTTATTCACATCTCCGGGAAGTTGCATTATATTCTTCACTTTGCTTCTGCTGCAAGCCCTATAGATTATTTAAAAATTCCAATACAAACTTTGAAGGTTGGCGCCCTGGGCACTCATAATTGCCTTGGCTTGGCTAAAACGAAAGGCGCAAGAATATTGGTTGCATCAACAAGCGAAGTTTATGGCGACCCATTGGTTCATCCTCAAACAGAGGAATATTGGGGCAATGTAAACCCCGTGGGTCCACGCGGTGTTTATGATGAAGCCAAGCGTTATATGGAATCTATAACAATGGCTTATCATACTTTTCATAATGTGGATACAAGAATAGCCAGGATTTTTAATACTTATGGCCCCAGGATGCGGTTGAACGATGGAAGGGCTTTACCGGCTTTTATTGGACAAGTGTTGCGGGGAGAAGATCTGACCGTTTATGGTGATGGTTCGCAAACAAGATCATTCTGCTACGTTGATGACTTGATTGACGGCATTTATAAATTATTAATGAGTGATTACCATTTACCTGTTAACATCGGTAATCCTGATGAAATTTCTTTAAAAGAATTTGCAAATGAAATATTGCAACTTTCCGGGAACACAGTAAAAATTACTTATAAACCTTTGCCGGTTGATGATCCAAAGCAACGCCAACCCGATATTACCAAGGCTAAACAGTTATTGGGATGGCAGCCCAGAGTATCGAGGATAGAAGGATTAAAAATTACATACAATTACTTTAAATCCTTACCGGCGGAAGAATGGCAGAAGCAACCAAAAGAATTTATTAGTAACAACAGGCAGTTAAATCAACAATAATGCATGTACCAGGACTTAATTGATAAGAAAGCAAAGCTTGCAGTAATAGGATTAGGCTATGTAGGTTTACCAATAGCTTTAGAGTTTGGTAAGCAACTATCAGTTATTGGGTTCGATATAAATTCCCGGAGAATTGAACTAATGAAGCAGGGCATTGACCCAAGCAATGAATTAGAAAGGGAAGCTTTTGAAGGTGCTGATATTACTTTTACTAATTCTCTTGATGTGCTGAAGGAAGCCCGGTTTTTTGTGGTGGCGGTACCCACACCTGTAGATGAACACAATGTTCCGGATTTAACTTCTGTGCAAAAAGCTTCTGAAACAATTGGCAGGGTTATAAAAAAAGGTGATTATATTGTTTTTGAATCTACAGTTTATCCCGGTTGCACGGAAGAGGATTGTTTGCCTATAATAGAAAGAGTATCCGGATTAAAAAATGTAACTGATTTTAAGTCTGGTTATTCACCGGAACGTATTAACCCGGGAGATAAGAAACACACTATTCGTACAGTTGTCAAAGTTGTTTCCGGGTGTGATGCAGAATCGCTGGAAAACATTGCAAAAGTTTATGAACTTGTTGTTGATGCAGGCGTGCACAAAGCTTCTTCTATCAAAGTAGCTGAAGCGGCAAAAATTATCGAAAACACGCAAAGAGATTTGAATATTGCATTGATGAATGAATTATCCATCATCTTTGATAAAATGGATATAAATACTTACGAAGTACTGGAAGCCGCTGGTACAAAGTGGAATTTTTTAAAATTTTATCCTGGCCTGGTTGGTGGGCATTGTATAGGGGTTGACCCATATTATTTAACCTACAAGGCGAGTGAATTAGGCTATAACTCCCGAGTTATTTTAGCCGGCAGATACATCAACGATAATATGTCATTGTACCTGGCAAAAAAAGTAGTGCAGCATGTAATTCGTAATGTAAGCAATGTAAAAGCAGCTAAAGTGCTGGTGATGGGTGCCACTTTTAAGGAAAATGTAAGTGACATACGCAATTCAAAAGTTGCAGATGTCGTTAAGGAGTTGCAGTCTTATTTTTTGAATGTAGATGTACACGACCCTTATGCAAATTCTGATGAGCTGATGCATGAATATGGATTTGGGCTATGTACTGAAATAAGTAATGATTATGATGCAGTAATTGTTACGGTATGTCATGAGCCTTATGGCAATTTTGATGAGAGGTATTTTGCTTCTATAACTAAACCCCATGCAATGATTGCCGATCTTAAAGGAACCTATAATGGGAAAATAAAAAGCAGGCAATACTGGAGCTTTTAATATGCCATTTGTAACCTGTAATATACCTGGTCTCCTCATTTTTGAGCCTGCTGTTTTTACAGACAGCAGAGGTTATTTTTTTGAATCTTATAATAAAGAATTATTCAAGCAAAGTGGCATCGAGTGTGATTTTGTTCAGGATAATCAATCAAAATCAGCACATGGTGTAATACGGGGCTTGCACTACCAGTTAAACCCTCATGCTCAGGTAAAATTAGTGAGAGTATTAGAGGGGAGCGTTTTAGATGTAGCCGTGGATATCCGAAGAGATTCGCCAACTTTTGGGCAGTATTTTAGTATTGAATTGTCTTCAGCTAATAAAAGGCAATTGTATATTCCTGCCGGTTTTGCACATGGGTTTTCTGTCCTCAGTAATGAAGCCGTTGTTTGCTACAAGTGCAATGCTTATTATAACAAGTCAAGTGAAGCGGGCATCAGATTTAATGATGAAGATTTACAAATTAACTGGAAAGTAAGTGCCGGAGAAGCTATTGTTTCTGAAAAGGATAAGTCTCTTCCTTCTTTTAAGGACTGTACCAATAATTTTTACTATTAAGCTAATATGCAGCAAATTCTTGTAACCGGTGCAAATGGACAATTAGGAAGAGAACTGCAGCAACTGTCGGAAAATCACTCATATTTTAAGTTTTATTTCTTTTCAAGAAACGATCTGGATATTACTAATACAGAAGCAATAAAAGCAGCGTTCAGTAAAGTAAAACCTGATCATTGTATCAACTGTGCCGCATACACGACAGTTGATAAAGCCGAAACTGAAACGGAACAGGCATATGCGATCAATACAAAGGCAGTGAAAGATTTGGCTTTAATATCTGCTGAGCATAGAACCAATTTCATACATATTTCTACCGATTACGTTTTTGATGGCACTGCCACCAATCCTTATAAGGAAGATGATGTTACTAACCCCATTAATGTATATGGCGCATCAAAGCGTCTGGGTGAAATAGAAGCTTTGAAGGCGAATGGCCAATCTATTGTGATACGTACATCTTGGTTGTATTCTGTATATGGAAACAATTTTGTAAAGACAATGCATCGGTTGATGCAAACCCGGTCTGATATTAATGTAGTTGCAGATCAGTATGGTTCACCAACAAATGCAGCCGACCTTGCTCAAATTGTGTTAACGATCTTGCAAAGCCAAACTCTTACCTCAGGCATATATCACTTTAGTAATGAAGGTTCCATTTCCTGGTATGACTTTGCAACCGAAATAAAAAAGATCATCGGGAGCAGTTGTAACATACATCCTATAACAACCGAACAGTATCCAACTGCTGCCAAAAGACCAAAATATTCTGTTTTGGAAAAAGAAAAAATTCAGCAGGTTTTTGGCATTCAAATAAAAAGCTGGCAGGAAAGCCTAAAAACATGCCTTATGAAACTATCAGCAGCCTGATTATTTTATGAAGTCAGCACAGTATACCCAATCAACTTTCCATTTGTCCTTTTACCCACCAAATTGCATTGAAAATACAGATCCATGTCCTTCTTTAGATTGAACCTGGATAGTTCCTTTATGCAGTAGTACAATTTGCTTGCAAAGGCTCAGGCCAATACCGCTCCCGCTTTTTTTGGTGGTGAAAAAAGGGATAAAAATTTTATCAAGCATCTCTTCGGGCATACCGGAACCATTATCCGCTACTTTGATAACAACTTTATTAGTTAAGGTTTGCTCAGCAGACAAAACAATTTTTGACGAAGGTTTATCTTTAACTGCTTCAATAGCGTTCACCACTAAATTAATAAGCACTTGTTCCAGCAGGCTTGCATCAGCCTGAAGTGTCAGTTCAGTATCTCTCAGAATTATTTCCAGCTCTACATTTTTTTGCTCAAATGTGGGCTGCATTAACTGATGAATATTTGCAAATAATTCCCTTACATACACTTTTTGCAGGTTAAGTTTTGTAATCTTATTAAGGTTGCGGTAGGTTTCAGCAAATTTTAATAACCCTTCACTTCTGCGTTTAATAGTATCTATTCCAATCTCCAGATCTTCTACTGACGATGCATCGTTTGTTTGACTTGCCGGGCTCTGTAATCGTTTTTTCAATGTTTCTGCAAGAGAAGAAATCGGAGCAATAGAATTCATTATTTCGTGCGTCATTACACTTAACAATTTTTGCCATGCTTTCGATTCTGTTTCATCCAATGCATCGTTTACATTTTGAAAAGCAATAAGCTTGTATTTTCTTCCATCAGTTTGAAATGCTGTAGCTGACATAAGAATCTTAAAAACCTCCTTTTCCAAATGGGCTGTTGTTATTCTATTTTCTCCGGGTTTTAATGCAACAATATCCAGATATAATATTTTGTCCCTTTTAGATAATGAATGAATTGTTTTCAAGTATGGCAACTGAAGCATTTTTTTTAAAGATTCATTCATCCATATAATATCATTGCTCTCCATGTCGTAAGACAAGATGCCTGTATCAACCAGCTCGAGTATTTTTTGAACATATTGATATTGCGTTTCTTTCTCTTTACTGATCAACTTGAATGTAGTATTGATCTCGTTGAAACCTTCCCGAAGGGGTTGTAGTTCTGCGGGGGCATGCTTTACATCGAAATAACGGGAGAAATCCCTGTAATGAACTGCTTCTACAAACTGGCTTAATTCTTCATGCGTCTTTCGTTGAAAGCGATTAAATTCTATAACCTGATATACAATTACTGGAAACAGTAAAATAAGGTACACATACCATTCCCGCACTAAAAAAAATGAAGATGCTGCGAGTGTTATAAATAATAATAACACCCGTAGCAATATGTTGAATTCAAATTTTCTAAATTTCATAATCTCACCCCTCGCTCCCTCTCCGGTAGAAAGGGAGGCCCAACTTTTTATTAAAAATCAGCATTTGTAATTAAGCATTTGAACTTTTGTTTCTTTTCTAAACAAGCTGTTCGATCTAAGTTCCCCCTTTAGGGGGACGGGGGGGTTAAATATCATATTTACTCAATCTCCTGTATAAAGCGGTTCTTGTTATTCCCAATTCTTTTGCAGCCTTGGAAATATTGCCGCTGTGTTTTTCAATTACGCGAAGAATTGTATTTTTTTCAACGGTACTAAGATTTGTCTGCTGATTTTCCTCTTCAACAAAAGATGTTTCAATAGGGGAAAAAATCAAATCTTTTTCCTGCAGCTCATTACCGTCCGTCATAATTACAGCTCTTTCTATAACATATTGTAATTCACGAACATTGCCAGGGTAATGATAGCTTAATAATTTTTCTTTTGTTTTTTCATCAAACTCCAGTTCGGGCTTCAGGTATTTGTTGCTGTATGTTGTTGCAAAGTGCTTAGCAAGCAACAATATATCAGCACCTCTTTTACGTAAAGGAGGTACTATAATTTCTACTGTATTAATGCGGTAAATAAGGTCTTTACGAAAACGTTGTTCGTTTGCTAGTTCCTGTATTGGAACGTTGGTTGCGCAGATCAAACGTATATCTATAGGTATGGCTTGATTGCTCCCTAAGCGACTTACATGCCTGTTTTGTAATACCGTTAATAATTTTGCCTGCTGGTATAAGGATATATTGCCTATCTCATCTAAGAAGAGTGTACCGCTATTAGCCGATTCAAATCGTCCTTCCCTGTCTTCCCGTGCATCGGTAAAAGCACCTTTTTTATGTCCAAATAATTCACTTTCAAAAAGAGAGTCTGTTAAGGCACCCACATCCACTTTAACATAAGGCTTATCTGCACGTAAAGAATGTTGCTGAATAGCTTTTGCAATTAAATCTTTACCGGTACCATTCTCTCCAAGTATTAGAATATTAGCATCGGTTGGAGCAATCTTAGAAATTTTATAAAAGATATCCTGCATCACTTCCGATTCACCTATTAACTCATTAACAGGTGATGAATTACCATTTGTTGAAAGCCTGGCTATTGAAGAACCGTTGTCTTTATTTTTTACTGCCTCTGAGATTGTAGTGAGTAACTTTTCATTGTGCCATGGTTTAACAATAAAATCAAAAGACCCTTCTTTCAAGGAACGAATAGCCAGATCAATATCTCCGTATGCTGTAATCATTATTACGGGAGCATTTGATCCAAACTCTCGTATTTTCTTTAACCAATATAAGCCTTCATTCCCTGTATTGATAGAACTGTTGAAGTTCATATCCAGGAGTATCACATCAAATGATTGTTTCTTTAAGTGCGATCGAATATTTTCAGGGTTTTTCTCTGTAACTACTTCTTTTACTTCCCACTTCAGCAACAAGCGCACAGCAGTAAGCACATCTGTATCATCATCAATCACCAGAACACAAGCCTTCTTGAGAATCATAAAAAACTGTTGTCCGCTGCGAAACTACAATTATGCCGCAATTATAAACTGTTGTGAATGAGGTTTTAAAACCCAGCACTATTGTTCAAAAAGTGTTCGATTTTGATACAACAGGTGTTCGATAACGAACATCTTCGTACATTAGGTAAATTGTAACCTATTGATAACCAAATCGTCCTAGAAATGGCACAGTTATGAACGTAACATGACAATCTGGATTATTCATCCATAATCACAGCGGTCTTAAACAAATATAACAGTGGACAGAGTTATCGCACAGAAAAAATGGAGTAAAAAAAGAATTCTTACAATTGCGGGTATTGCAGGTTTAGTGCTGCTGATTGCCGGAAGTATATTTTTTACATCGGGTAAAAGCCGGTTGAATGTTGATCCGGAACGGATTACTATCAGTGAAGTAAAAAAAGGTCCATTCCAGGAATTTATTCCGGTAAATGGAGTGGTGTTGCCGGTAACCACAATTTATTTAGACGCAATTGAAGGTGGCAGAGTGGAAGAAAAATTTGTAGAGGATGGTGCAATGGTAACAAAAAACCAGGCAATACTCCGGTTGAGCAATACCGATTTGGAACTAAGTCTTGCAAACCAGGAAACTGCAGTGTTTGATGTATTAACTCAAATGCAAAACACAAAAAACAATGCAGTTCAAAATACAATACGGCAGTTAAACCAAAAAGCTGAAGTTGATAATGCATTAACAGAAGCAGAACGTGTTTACAAATTAAATAAGCATCTATATGATGAAAAAGCTATCGGATCGCAGGAATTTAAATCATCCGAAAACAATTATAAATATCAATTAAACCGAAGAAAACTAACGGATAAAACATTAAGCCAGGATGCTGTTTCCAACAGGCAGCAAATAGGGCAAATGGGTGCTTCTTATGCAAGGATGCAAAATGCATTGTCTCTGATGCGACGCAAAGTTGGTGACTTAGTTGTGAGAGCACCTGTAGACGGTCAATTAACTTCCCTGGATGCCGAAATAGGGCAGTCAAAAAACAAAGGAGAACGGCTTGGGCAAATTGATGTGTTGAGTGGTTATAAAGTTAGAGCAGACATAGATGAACATTATATTTCCCGCATTGTTATAGGCCAAATGGGCGAGGCTTCTTTTGCAGGTAAAACCTATAAATTAAAAATTAGGAAAGTATATACACAAGTGAACAATGGCCGCTTCCAGGTAGATATGGAATTTATTGATGCTGTTCCTGAAGGTATCCGCAGAGGCCAGACTTTACAGATACGATTGGCCTTAAGCGATGAAACGCAGGCGTTACTGGTTCCAAAAGGAGGCTTCTTTCAGCAAACCGGCGGCAACTGGATTTTTAAAGTAAGTAATGATGGTAACAAAGCATATAAGGTAGATGTTCAGTTAGGCCGTCAAAATCCGGATTATTATGAAGTGTTATCAGGTTTAAACCCGGGAGATAAAGTTGTTACATCCAGCTATGAAAATTACGGCAACATGCAGGAATTAGTTCTTAAAAAGTGATCCAACATCAAAAAAATACTGCCATGAAAAAGATTGTACTTAATTCTATGTTCTGTGTTCTTTTGTTTTGTTTTTTTACTGGTACAGAAGTGCTGATAAAAAAAACCTGCACTTTTTCGCAGCAAGAAAAAAAGGCAACTCTGATTGCTGAAGAAACAAACATTCTCCATCCTCTTTTCATTTTTCAATAAAACTACAATTAACTGGTATGATCAACATTAACGAACTCGAAAAAATTTACCGCACGGAAGAAGTAGAAACTGTAGCATTAAACAAGCTTTCCTTAGAAGTAAAGGAAGGGGAATTTGTAGCTGTTATGGGACCTTCCGGTTGTGGTAAATCTACCCTATTAAACATTTTAGGCTTACTGGACGATCCGGATGGAGGAAGCTTTTTATTCAACGGAATTGAAGTGGTAAACTTTAATGAACGCAAAAGAGCTAACCTGCGCAAGCGCAATATTGGATTTGTTTTTCAAAGTTTTAACCTCATTGATGAATTAACTGTTTTCGAGAATGTAGAGTTGCCTTTAATATACCTGGGATTAAAATCATCAGAGCGAAAGGAAAGGGTAGAGGCGGTGCTCGACAAAATGCAAATCATGCATCGTCGCAATCACTACCCGCAGCAGCTTTCAGGCGGGCAGCAGCAACGTGTGGCTGTAGCAAGAGCAGTCGTAAACCGTCCCAAATTAATTCTTGCAGACGAACCTACAGGTAACCTTGATTCTACAAATGGTAATGAAGTAATGCAGTTACTAACTGACCTTAATGAACAAGGCACTACGATTGTGATGGTTACTCACTCAGAGCATGATGCCCGGTATAGCCATCGCATTATTCGCATGCTGGATGGACAAACGGTTACGGAAAATATTCTGGTGTAGCCCCCTGTCCCCCGAAAGGGGAACTTAGGTCGAGGCTGCTCCTTGCAAGAATCAGTTCTTTAATATGATGTTGCTATTGTGTAGCCAACAGAAGTACCACTATGATACTTCTGTTGCGCCTGCTGCCGGTAGGCAGGTCGCACACTTCAACTTCCGGTAATTCTATTTAGCTGTTCTAATGAAACAGTGTTTTTATTCAATAAAATAATATCGGCCTAAGTCCCCCCTTCGGGGGACAGGGGACTGGAGGATTTTTTATGATACGAAACTACCTGAAGATCGCTGTCCGCAATTTGATGAAATACAAATTCATTTCTTTTATTAATCTTTTTGGATTAACTGTTGGATTAACCTGCTGCATATTGATCCTTGCTTATATTCTGCATGAAGTAAGCTATGATAAATTTCATCCATATGCAGACAGAACCTATCGCATCTCCAGGAGTTTTCATAATGAGGAGGGTGTTCAGTCGCTGCATCTGAGTGCTATTGCACCGGCCTTTGGGGAGCCATTGAAAAATGAATTTCCGGAAATAGAAAAAATTACAAGGCTTTATTCTAATGGGAATACAGCTTTTGTATATGGTGATAAAAGATTCTTTGAAACCAAAGTATATTTTGCTGATGAAAATCTGACTGATGTTTTTAAGATTGACGTAATAAAAGGAAATCCCAAAACAGCTCTTGCAGATCCTTCTTCAATCATGATCTCTGATGAAACAGCCCGTAAATATTTTGGCAACGAAGACCCTATGAATAAACTGGTAAAGCTTGATAATAATTTGCCGGTAAAAGTAGCGGGTGTATTTAAGCCCTTTCCCCCTAACATGCATCTCCACCCCGATGTTTTTATTGCCTTCAATACTTTGAAAGATACTACGATATATGGAGAGAGAAACCTGCAAACAAGTTGGGGTAATAATTCTTTTTATACTTACATCGTCATTCCAAAAAACTATGAAGCATCAAAAATGGAGTCCAGGTTTCCTGGATTTATTGACAAATATTATCATTTTCCGGAGGAGCCCGCCGGTTTTAAGGGCTCTAAGTATACACACCTTTATCTTCATAAACTTACAGATATACATCTTAGATCGCATCTGGATGATGAGATAGAAGCTAATGGGGATATTAAACGGGTTTATATTTTTTTCGTTATCGCTTTTTTTATTTTACTGATAGCATGTATCAATTACATGAACCTTTCCACCGCTCGTTCTGTTTTAAGAGCAAAAGAAATCGGCATCCGAAAAACGGTTGGTGCAGAAAGAAAAGAGATCATTTTCCAATTTCTTAGTGAATCAGTGATGGTGGCCCTTATAGCTATTTTACTTGCCTTTGTATGTACAATTTTATTGCTGCCTTTATTAAATAAGTTTTCTGCCCAGCAAGTCTCCATTGATATTCTATTGAAATGGCAGATTATTATTCCCCTATTACTTGCCCCTTTTGCAGTAGGTATTTTATCGGGGCTGTATCCTGCTTTATTCATGTCTGCATTTCAGCCAGTAAAAGTATTGAAAGGCATGTTTAAAATAGGTGGAAATATATCCATTAGAAAGGCACTGGTAGTGGCACAATTTGCTATTTCTATAATTCTAATTATCAGCACAAGCATCGTATTCAAGCAACTGCAGTATATGCAACAAAAATCACTTGGGCTGAATAAGGACTATGTGATCACTATGAATAATACGACAGCTTTTGGTAATAGGTTTGAAAGTTTTAAAAATGAATTATTACAAAATCCTGATGTAAAAAATATTGCACGTTCATCACGTATTCCTTCAGGCAGGTTGCTTGACGCCCAGGATGTGGCGCTGCCATCAAATGATAGTGTGAAATCTTTGGAGATAGATTTAAAAATGGTGTCGGTTGACTACAGTTTTATTCCGACTTACGGCATATCTATAGCAGCAGGAAGAAATTTTTCTACCGATTATCACACTGATAGCAGTGGGTTTGTAATCAACGAAACCGCTGCAGGGATGTTGGGCTGGAAATCGCCCCAGGAGGCTATCAATAAAGAATTGATCTATGGTGGTAGCAGGGGAAGAGTTATTGGTGTTGCAAAGGATTTTCATTTTGAGTCATTACACCAGAAAATAGTACCACTTATATTTTTTGTCAATCCTAATTGGCTGAACCGTGTTTCAATCAAACTTTCTGGAAATAATATAACAACTAGTCTGTCATTCGTTGAAAAAGTGTGGAAGAAGTATTTACCGGAAACACCTTACGATTATAATTTTATAGATGCCCAATTTGCACAGCTCTATGACGCTGAACAGCGGCAAAAAAGTATTTTCACAATTTTTGCATTTATTGCCATTTTCATAGCCTGCCTTGGTCTATTTGGTTTATCTGCATTTGCAATCAGCCAACGTATAAAAGAAATTGGCATTAGAAAAGTATTGGGTGCCAACGCAGGCAATATTGTAGGATTATTATCTAAGGATTTTTTGAAGCTGGTTGCAATCGCTGCTGTTATTGCATTTCCGGTTGCATGGTATGCTATGCATAAATGGTTGGAAGATTTTGCTTACAGAATCTCCATTCCATGGTGGGTATTTGTACTTGCCGGAGTTTTAGCAGCAATTGTTGCATTTGTTACAATAAGCTTCCAGGCAATTAAAGCGGCTACTGGAAACCCGGTAAAGAATTTACGAACTGAATAGATAATGTTGAGTTATGAATGATAAATCATAGTTGGCATTTATATCCAACATCAACATAAAAAAATAGCATGTTTAAAAACTATATTAAAATCTCATGGAGAAATATTCTACGAAATAAAGTAAGCAGCTTTATTAATATCTCCGGGTTAACAGTTGCGGTAACCTGTGTGTTGCTAATTGTCTTATATGTTCAGGATGAGTTGAGTTTTGATAAATTTTTCAACAAATCGGAGCGAATTTACCAGGTGAATATTGAAGGAAATTTTGGTGGCACTGAATTTCTTGCCGGCACTACCCCGCCGCCGGCTGGTGCAGCTCTGGCAAGTACTTTTCCTGAAATAGAAACTTACACAAGAATTTTCTATCCCGGCGACGAGGTAGTTCGTTACGCTGAAAATAAATCTACTCAAAGTTTTTTTACAGAAAAAAAAGTATTAGGCGCTGATTCTAATTTTTTGCAACTATTCAATTACAAAATGCTGGAGGGAAATCCTGCAACTTGTTTATTGGAAAATAATTCTGTAGTAATTACTACACCAATTGCTAAAAAATATTTCGGAACCACATCAGTCATTGGAAAAACATTATTGTTTGGTGATGACAGGCAGCCGTTTATAGTATCGGGGGTTCTCGATGAAATTCCGTCTCAATCAACCTTGAGGTTTGATATGCTAAGGCCGATGGCATCTTATGCTGCAGTAAATCGTTTTAGCTGGAGTTGGGTTTGGCTGCAGGTGAGCACTTTTATAAAGCTTCGTGATAATGTTCCGAACGATGTTGCTGCTATTCAAAAGCTGGAGGCAAAGTTTCCTCCAATGATAAAACAACATGCTGCAAACGCATTTAGAAGAATAGGGCAACCAATGGATGAATTTGAAAAAAAGGGAGGCAAGTACAAACTTCACCTGCAACCATTGACTGACATTCATTTGCATTCTGCTGGTGTTGGAACAAGGTTTATAACAATCAGTGATATAAAATATGTATATGTCTTTTCGATAGTTGCACTTTTTCTAATTATACTGGCTTGTGTCAACTTCATGAATTTGTCAACTGCTCAATCAACAAAAAGAGCAAAGGAAGTCGGCATCCGTAAAGTATTGGGTTCTTTCAGAAAAGATTTGATAAAGCAATTCTTAGCGGAAGCATTATTGTATAGTTGCATTGCTGCAATTCTTGCTTTTGCACTCACACTAGCCCTTTTGAAACCCTTTAATCGATTAGCGGAAAAAGATCTTTCAATTTACTCTTTGCTTGATAGCAATATTTGGTTGTATTTATTAGGATTAATTCTTGTAATTGGATTATTGGCGGGAAGTTATCCTGCATTTTATCTTACCTCATTCAAGCCTATCAATGTTTTAAAAGGAAAATTATTTAAATCGGGAGGAAATCATTTCGTGCGCAATGGTTTGGTCGTATTTCAATTTACTATTTCAACTGCGCTGATAATATGTACAATCGTTGTTTTTCAGCAATTAAAATATACAAGAAGTAAAGATCTCGGACTAAATAAGGAGAATGTAATTGTTATTGCTAATACAAAACGTTTGCAAAACAAAGAGGAATCCTTTCGCCAGGAAATAGCGTCCATGCCTGAGATTGCAAATGCAAGTATCGCATCGGGTGTTCCTACACAATATCTTTTTATGGATGGCTATGTTCCTATCCCTGCCAATAATGAACAACTTGCAAAAGATATCAACCTTCCGTCTTTTATTGTGGATTATGATTTTATACCTGCTTTGCAATTGCGGATTGTAAAAGGAAGAAATTTTTCAAAAGACTTTGCAGATTCTTCATTTGTAATTGTAAATGAATCCTGCGTAAAGGAAATTGGCTGGAAAGAACCGATTGGTCAGTACCTGCAATATCCCGGGAACAACAACCAGCTTTTTAAAGTGATTGGTGTAGTAAAAGATTTCAACTTCCAGTCTTTCCGGGATGCTGTTTCATCCTTTGCCTTATTCCATTCATCATCCAAAACCTATGACTGGGGAAACTCCTACGTAATTGCTAAAACAAAACCTGGCAACATCAGTGAAACATTGGGAAAACTGGAGGCTAAATGGAAGTCTTTCACTGCTGACACGCCTTTTGATTATAGTTTTTTAGATGAAGAATTTGATGCGCTATATAAAACAGACAAGCGAATGGGTTTAGTGTTCAACCTGTTTACTATACTGGCCATTTTTGTTGCATGTCTGGGGTTGTTTGGGTTAGCGGTGTACACTGCGGAAAAAAGAACCAAGGAAATTGGAATTCGCAAGGTGTTAGGCGCTTCGGTACAAAGCATAGTTGCCATGTTTTCAAAAGATTTCCTAAAGCTTGTTGTAATTGCTTCTGTTATTGCTTTTCCTCTGGCGTGGTGGTATATGAATAAATGGCTGCAGGATTTTGCATACCGTATTAATGTGCAGTGGTGGGCGTTTCCATTAGCCGGGGTCATTGCAATTTTGATAGCATTCCTTACAATTAGTTTTCAGGCAATCAAAGCAGCTGTTTCGAACCCCGTTAAAAATTTAAGAACAGAGTAAACTATCAATTATGTTAAAAAACTATTTTAAGGTTGCCTGGAGGAATTTCTCTAAACACAAGCTTAATTCTTTCATTAACATTCTCGGGCTGTCAGTAGGCGTAACAGTTTGCCTGCTTATCATCTTCTTTATTAGATACGAGAGTAAGTGGGATGAAATGCATACAAAATCAAATCTGATTTACAGGGTGAATGAAGTGCAGGATTTTCCGGGTTCATCTGTAATCAAAGTTGCTTTCACCATGTTCCCAATGGGACCAACTATCAAACAAGAATTTCCGCAGGTTGATAATTTCACCAGGCTCTTTCCATCATCTCAAAAACAAGTTAGTAACGGAGATAAAAAACTGATTTTTCAGCAATCGTTTTGGGTAGATCAGTCTTTTTTTGAAATGTTTGATTTTAAGGTGATTGATGGAGATATAAAATCAGCATTGATAGAACCCAATACAGCTGTACTTACTGAAAGTTCTGCTAAAAAAATATTTGGTACTGCCAATGTTGTAAGCAAAACTTTTTTACGGGACACTACACCATTTAAAGTGGATGCTGTTCTTAAAGATGTTCCTGAAAATAGCCATCTGCAGTTTGATGCGTTATTCTCAATGATCACTATCAGTGAGGGTTACATGGAGAATTGGGGTGAGAATAATTCCATTACTTACTTGCTACTAAAGCCTAAGACAAACCCTGCTGAATTGGAAGCTCAATTCCCTTCCTATTTAGCTAAACATCTGAAAACTCCTGAACAGGTGAAAGGATATCAATTATACCTGCAACCGTTAAATCAAATTCATCTTGGCTCTGCGGAACTTACGCACGACACTTTCAATTACAAAAGCTTTAATGGCTCATACATTTCTGTATTTATTGTGCTGGCAATAATCATACTGGTTATTGCATTTATCAATTTTATTAATTTATCAATTGCATCATCTGCTACAAGAGCTAAAGAAGTAGGTATAAAGAAAACTATTGGTGCAAATAAAGGCGGTATTGCCTTTCAATTCATTAGCGAAACTGTTTTTCTTACATTACTTTCTTTTACATTGGCATTACTCTTTTCTTTTGTTGCCATACCATTTTTAAACCAGCTTACCGCCCGTTCCATAGTAGCTAATCTCTTTTTGCAGCCAGTTAATTTTCTTATTTTTTTTGGAACTGCAGTAGTGCTGGGTGTTTTAGCAGGGCTCTATCCATCTTTTTACATCGCTTCTTTTAAAACTATCAGTGTATTAAAAGGAAAAGTATTTGAGCCAAATCAGCGATTTCCTGTGCGTAACATTTTGGTAACTGGTCAGTTTGCAATTGCTATTGTGTTGATCATTTCTGCGTTGTTGGTTAATCAGCAATTGAGCTACATGCAAAATCAGGATCCGGGTTTTAATAAAGAACAGGTACTTATTCTTCCTGCAAGTACTCAGGCTATTGAAAAACGAAATGTTCTGCAGGAAAGATTATTAAATACAAAAGGAATAATAGATGTCAGCTATTCAGGCCAGCGTTTAGGAAGCGAATACAGCCAGGGATTTACAAAATATAAAAGCACATCGGGTGAAATCAAAGAAGCAAGCGTAGCATTTCTTCGCATTGATGAAAGATTCATTCGATTGTACAAGTTGCAAATTATCAATGGCAGAAATTTTTCTAAGGATATCAAGTCAGATTCAGGAAAAGCCTATATCATCAATGAATCACTGGCTAAGGAAATTGGATGGGAAGCTCCTATAGACAAACAGTTGTCATGCTGCGGAGGCAGTACACCTATGGGTAAAGTAGTAGGAGTAGTGAAGGACTTTCACTTTAGTTCTTTAAAAAAGAAAATTGAGCCTATGCTGCTATTGTATGTTCCAGCTTTCAAAGAAGTATCCGTAAAAATTGAGCAGGGAAATATTTCACAAACAATAGGAAACATCGAGTCTGTATGGGAAGAAATAATTACCGACCGGCCATTTGAATATTCTTTTTTGGATGAACACTTCGCAAAAATTTATAAAACAGAATTACAACTCAGCAGAGTAACGAACATTGCAGCCACTCTTAGCATTTTCATTGCCTGCCTTGGAATTCTCGGCCTCATTTCCATTATTATTCAGCAGCGGGTAAAAGAAATTGGTATTAGAAAAGTATTAGGGGCAAGTGTTAGCAGCATAATATTCCTATTCTCAAAAGGAGTGTTGCAGTTAGTATTTATTGCATTGATTATTGCCTTCCCTGTTTCTTGGTGGGCAATGAATAACTGGCTGCAGGATTTTGCTTACAGGATTCACATTCAGTGGTGGGTATTTGTTGTTGCAGCACTTATTGCATTAGTCATTGCATTGATCACAATCAGTTCACAAGCTATTAAAGCTGCTATTGCTAACCCGGTAAAAAGTTTACGAACAGAATAAAAAAATTTAATCTATGATAAAAAACTATTTAAAAACAGCACTGCGTAACATTACCCGCTATAAAGGATTTAGCCTTATCAATATTTTGAGTTTAACCATTGGTGTTATCGGGTGCCTTGTAATTGCATTATTTGTATGGGATGAACAGCAATATGATAAAAAGATTCCAGATGCAGAAAATATTTATCGCATTTATGAAGAACGGAAAGAGAACAACGCTACTTCCTTTTTTGCTCCTGTTCCACCTGCATATGCAACATTTTTAAAGAGGCAATATCCTGAAGTTGATGCGACAACAAGAATATTAATGTCAGC
>JBHENB010000028.1:16128-31665 GCA_046262255.1 Chitinophagaceae bacterium | reverse complement strand
AACTCTTCCTGAAGAAAATGATGCATTACAAAAAAGAATAAAAGATGCTTCAGCTTATTTTATAAAGCAATTAGATGAGTTACAACAATATATTTTAAAATCAACTGCAGTAACAGACAGCAAGCAAGATGCAAAATCTTACAACGAAAATCTGAAAGAAGTTTTTTCTTTAGTGGCTGAAAAAAAACATTTGCTTGCAGGTTTTACTGAGGGATTTAGCGTGGAAAATTATTACCACCCTTTGCAGTGAATTCTTATGCAACGGCTTCGCTAAAAGAAACAGAAACTGCACATCCGCAACTACACCGCCAGCTAAGAGAATTGCGTAACAAAATTTGTGAACAAAAAAATTTACCCCTCTATCTCGTTGCAAGTAGTAAAACTATTGATGAGATGGTTCAGTATCTTCCTCAAACACCTGAAGAATTAATAAAAATAAGTGGTTTTGGAAGGGCAAAGGTGGACCAATACGGAGACAAATTTTTGGGAATTATTGCCAATTACTGCAAACAATACCATTTATCATCTCTCATTCATGAAAAATTTCCTAAAAGAGAAAGAAAGATAAAAGACGATGCAAAACCTGATACAAAAACTTTAAGCTATCAATTATATAAAGGAGGGAAGGCAGTTACCGAAATAGCTGAACTCCGAAATTTAGCAGTGTCAACTATTGAAGGACATCTTGCAGTTTATGTGCAAAAAGGAATTATCTCAGTAAATGAGCTGGTAAACAAGGAAAAAATCCTTTTAATTGAACCTCTGTTAGAAAATTCGGAAGCAATCTCATTTTCATCCATCAAAGAAAATTTAGATGGTGTGGTGAGCTATTCAGAAATAAAGTTAGTTGTGGCTGCCAAGGAATGGGAAAGGAGGAAGAATGAATCAACGCAACAGCATCCCGTTCCTATTGCTTAACATAATAAATAGGGTAATTAAATAATGAATAATACTTCGACAATACGCAGGCAAAAACGCTGGAAAATAAAATCTGCCGATGAACAAAAATCGGAAGCGCTTTATCAGACATTGAAAATTCACCCGGCTCTTTGTAATATTTTGGTTCAGCGGGGCATAGAAACTTATGTACAGGCGAAAGATTTTTTTCGTCCGCAGCTAACTCACCTTCATGACCCATGGCTGATGAAAGACATGGACAAAGCCGTTGCCCGTATTTTGCAGGCTTTTGCCAAAAATGAAAAAATTTTAGTTTTTGGTGATTACGATGTTGACGGCACAACAGCAGTGGCCTGCATGTACAGTTTTTTAAAACCGCATCATCCTGAAACTGAATTTTATATTCCGCACCGTTACCGTGAAGGTTACGGAATAAGTAAAGCAGGAATTGATTTTGCTTTTGAAAACAACTTCACATTAATTATAGCATTGGACTGCGGAATAAAATCGGTAGAGCTGATTCAATATGCAAAAGATTTAGGCATTGATTTCATTGTTTGCGATCATCACCTGCCCGATGAACAACTACCACCTGCAGTTGCAATCTTAAATCCTAAACAAACAAATTGCAGTTACCCATTCAAGGAACTATGCGGATGCGGAGTTGGCTTTAAATTGATTTGTGCTTTAACGCAAAAAATGTATCTGCCAATTGAGAATGCATATCAATACCTGGATCTTGTTGCAACAGCCATCGCAGCCGACATTGTTTCCATGACTGGCGAAAATCGTGTGTTGGCTTTTTATGGACTAAAAAAGGTGAACGAAAATCCAAACCTTGGGATCAGGGCATTAAGCAAGCTGAGTGGATTAGTGAAAGTAATTCACGTCAACAATCTTGTTTTTATGATTGCACCACGAGTAAATGCAGCCGGCAGAATGGATGATGCACGAAAAGCAGTGCATATGTTTGTTTCTGAAACACTGGAAGATGCTTTAAGTTGGGCAGAACAATTACATAGCGACAACACCGACAGGAAAGAAGCTGATACAAACATCACTGAAGAAGCCCTGGCGTTGATTGAGCAGGATGATGTTTTGATTAAACGAAACAGTACGGTACTATTTCAACCACACTGGCACAAAGGTGTTGTTGGAATTGTAGCTTCACGATTGATTGAGCATTATTACCGGCCAACAATTGTACTCACAAAATCGGGTGAATTGGCTGCAGGTTCTGCGCGGAGCGTAGCAGGTTTTAATGTCTATGAGGCAATTCATCAATGCAAAGATTTATTGCTTGGTTACGGCGGGCATTTTTATGCTGCAGGAATGACCTTAAAAGTTGACAACATTGACGCATTTTGTAAAAAATTCGAGGAAGTAGTCAGGGCATCTATTCCGCCGGAGCTTTTGATTCCGGAAATTGTTATAGATGCAGAATTAGCATTTAATAGCATCACACCAACTTTTCACAAAATTATTTGCCAGATGGAACCATTCGGACCAGATAATTTGCGCCCTGTTTTTATTACAAGAAAAGTTTATAATACGGGGTATAGTAAAATTGTAAAAGAAAAACATCTGCGTTTAGTAGTAAAACATGATGGAGTAATCTTTAGGGGAGTGGGTTTTGATATGGCAGATAAAATGCCGCTACTTGCAACAAATCAACCGTTAGATATTGTTTATACCATTTGTGAAAATGAGTGGAATGGCGAGAAAAACCTTCAGCTTAAAGTGATTGATGTAAAAGCACATTCAAACTAACAATCTAATATTTTCTGTCAGTTACAAAGTTCACCAATTCTTCAAAGCCATTTCTAACTTCTGATTGAGGGAAAGTTCTAAGAATTTCTAATGCATCCTGCTTGTATTGGTGCATTTTATTTATGGTGTAATCTATTCCTCCTGTCTTTACCACTGCATCAATCACAAAATTTATTTTTTGTTTTTTTTGGTTTTGATTTTTTAGTATATAAACTATTTCACTTCTCGTTCTTCTGTCTATGTTATTAAGAGTATAGATCAGAGGCAGTGTAATTTTCTTTTCCTTAATATCATTTCCTGTGGGCTTACCTATATTTTCGGAGGTATAATCAAAAAGATCGTCTTTTATCTGGAATGCGATGCCTACTTTTTCACCAAAGAGCCTGAGTCTTTGGGTCATATCTTCATCCCGAACTGCTGACCATGAACCGGCTGCACAAGCAGACGCCAGAAGTGATGCTGTTTTATTTTTTATTATTTCAAAGTATACTTCTTCATCTAAATTAAGTGTTCTTGATTTTTCTATTTGTAATAATTCGCCTTCGCTCATTTTACGTACAGCATCAGATAAAATTTTAAGAATTTTAAAATCATCATTGTCCAGTGAAAGCATTAATCCTTTAGCTAACAAATAATCACCTACCAGCACAGAAATTTTATTTTTCCATAAAGCATATACAGAAAAAAATCCCCTTCGCTCAAAAGAATCATCTACTACATCATCATGGACAAGTGTAGCTGTATGTAAAAGTTCTACAAGCGATGCGGCCCTGTAAGTTGATTCATTTACATTCCCACAAAGTTTGGCTGAAAGAAACACAAACATGGGGCGCAATTGTTTCCCCTTTCGCTTAACAATGTATCGCATTATGCGGTCCAGCATCATTACGTTACTCCTTGCTGCATCTTTGAATTTTTGCTCAAAGATTTTCAATTCGTGTTCTATTAAATGGGTGGGGAGCTGCATTTCTAACTGGGCGGAAAGTTACAACTGCAAAAACATTTGGAGTTTTATGGTATAAGAATTGTATCTTGGTGCGCTGGCAGACATAGCCAATTGTGAACAATTAATTTGAAATTTTTGTATAAAAATTTGATAATTGTCTGTCAATTTATATTTTTGCCTAAATTAAGAACGGTTCTTTAAATTTTAATCAATAGTTATGGCAAGCAAAAAGTACTCTTTTCTTACAGGTGTTCTGTGCCTGTTAGCATCATTCGGTTTCTCACAAGTAGTTGTAACTACAAGAACCGGGTATGATGCAGCTGACTCCTCCATTATCCCGTCCCGAAGGATGCCCCAGCACACAGAATTTATGAACGGCACGTATGATTTTCCGGCAAAGCCACGTAATCAATGGGAATTCGGTGTTAAGGTTGGTGCTTTCACACTCAGTAGTGATGTGCCAGCGTTATTTCCTACCCCAGGTTTTGGTTTTCACCTTCGCAAAGCTTTAGGTTACGTAGTTTCCTGGCGTTTGGAAGGAATGTATGGAATTGGTAAGGGTTTACATTTTGGAGCTGCTAATAATTATGGCAAAAATCCAGCCTGGGCACGTAACGGGTATAATGATCTTAGTGAACCGGTTTACTACAATTACCGGACATCTGTAAAAGATCTGTCAATGGAGCTTTTAATTTCTGTAAACAATATACTGTTTCACAGACATAAAACGAGAACGAGCCCATATATTTTAGTTGGTATGGGTGGAATGACTTATGAATCCGAAATCAATGCTTTGAACGGAAGTACCAAATACAACTTTTCAGGCATTCAAGGCGGGGTTTATGAAAACAGAAAGGAAACAAAAGATGCATTGAAAGATCTTATGGATGATTCTTATGAAACACCAGCCGAAAATCAGGGAACTCGTCGCCCTAAATTATTTGGAGAAACTTTTAAGGTAGTTGGGCACGTAGGTGCAGGGGTTGCTTTTAAACTTTCTGATCGAATGAACCTTGCCCTTGAAAATAGATTTTCTATTTCAAAAGATGATTTGCTGGATGGCCAACGTTGGCAAGAGCACCCTCAGGGAGATGCCGTGTTAACCCGGGATTATGATTCTTACAACTTTTTAAGTCTTGGTTTAAATTTCAATCTTGGGGCAAATGCTGTAGAACCCTTATGGTGGTTGAATCCTTTGGCCTATGCATATAGTGAAATACGTAATCCACGCCTAATGCGCCTACCAAGACCTGTATTACCTGATAGCGATGGCGATGGTGTAACAGACCAGTTTGACCAGGAACAAACTCCTCCGGGTTGCCCTGTTGATACACATGGTGTAAGTTTAGATACAGATGGTGATGGTGTTCCTGACTGTCGTGATAAAGAAAAAATTACTCCAACAAATTGCCAGCCTGTTGATGCTGACGGCGTAGGAAAATGTCCTTGTCCTGAAGGTTGCGGTACTGGAGTAGATACTACGGGTGGTGCTTGTGCTACAGCTTTGGGTGCATTGCCAAGTATTAGCTTTGCCGGCAATTCTGTTGCTATTACTGCTGATGCAAGAAGCATGCTTGCCAGTGTTGCTGCACGTATGCGTAATAACCCTGAGTGTAGAGTAGCTGTTGTAGGCTATTGCTCTTCTACTAAAACTGAACAGCAAAGAAGCTGGGATAGAGTGAATGCTGTTATTAATTACCTGGTAGAAAGAGAAGGTGTCAGTGCAGATAGGTTTATATTCCTGCACGCTCAGGAAGGTGGTGATTGTAATACCGTTGATTTACGTGCTGCTGCACCTGATGAAGAGGGTCCAACAACAGTACCTGCGCCTCATCCTAATTTGAGAAGAACAAGATAATATTTCAAATAATCTAAAAAACCCTCCCTTTCCGGAGGGTTTTTAGATTAGGTTATTTAGTTAAATCTTAGCGGTGCAGAAACATAAAGGTTCTATAAATAAAGATATTTGCCTGAATAAATTACCTTTGCTGCCTTTATGAAGTTTATTTTCATCGCTTCTATAAGTTTTTTCTTTTTAAGTTGCCAGGGTATCAACAAAGTTTTAAAAAACAAAGATCCTCAATACAAGCTTCGCATGGCGGAAAAGTACTATGTAAAAAAGAAATATAACTATGCCCAGCAGTTATATGAGGATGTGATGCCATATTTTAAAACAGGGAAGGAATTTGAAGATATTTACTACAAGTACGCCTATGCCGCTTTCTACCAAAAGGATTATTTAAATGCAGAAAACCTGTTTAAAACCTATCTGGAAATATTTCCTAATTCAACCCGGGCAGAAGAAATAGAGTTCATGAGGGCTTATACTTTTTATAAACAATCGCCTAAACCCGAACTGGATCAAACGAATACCATCAAAGCAATGGGTATGATGCAAACTTTTATCAATACACACCCAGGCTCTTCGCGAAATAAAGAAGCTGCTGAAATTATTGAATCCTCCAGACAAAAGCTGGAGGTAAAAGATTATAAAGCAGCCGAACTGTATTATAACCTGGGCCAATATAGAGCTGCAGCCGTTGCTTTCAATACGATATTAAATACATATATAGATTCGCAAAAAGCAGATGAATATAAATTGATGGCTATAAAGTCTTATTACAAATTTGCGGAGCTAAGTGTAGAAGAAAAAAAACAGGAACGTTTTGAAAAAGTAATAGAAGAATGCAATGACTTTATAGGTCGCTTTCCACAAAGTGCATTTACAAAAGAAGTTGAAGAATATTTAAATTTATCTCAAACCACTTTAAAAAGCTTTTCCAATGAGCAAATTAAGACGTCAGCTTAGCAACAGCAGTACCAATAGCATAGAAACAAGGGATTTGAATGGGCTAAAAGAAAAAACCGGTAATCTCTATGAATCTATTGCCGTTGTTGCCAAGCGGGCTAACCAAATAAATATCTCCATAAAAGAAGAACTTCATAATAAGCTAGAAGAATTTGCCAGCCATACAGATAGTCTCGAAGAGATACATGAAAACAAAGAGCAAATAGAAATATCCAGGGCTTATGAACGTATGCCTAATCCGGCTTTGTTAGCAACACAGGAATTCTTAGAAGACAAAGTATATCATCGTAAAAATGAGGGAGACTTATTTGAATAATGTTCAATAAAAGTTTTGAGGAGCGATCGGTAGTGATCGCTTTTGTTTTTTGGTAGTGTTTAGATAACTGTGTAAAGGTTAGGGAGGCATAGCAGATAGTTGAATAGAATTCCAACTGCTGCTGTTGCCGGACGATATTTTCTAACTTTAAACACAGTTATTTTTATGGACAAACTACAAAATGCAATTAAGCAAGAACTTGCCGAGCGTCTTAAAGCAGGCAAGATCAAATCCACCTCTGACTTAGGAGATATTTTCACCGAGATGTACCGTACTGCCATTCAGGAGATGCTGAAGGCTGAGATGGATGAACATCTTGGTTATGAGAAGCATGCTCCTGAGAGCAACCAGTTCTCCAACAGCCGCAATGGAAAAGGCTTTAAAAAGGTCAAGAGTAAATTAGGAGAGGTAACTATTGAAGTGCCCCGTGACAGGGATAGCAGTTTTGAGCCACAACTGGTTCCCAAGCGCAGCCGCATTATGGCAGAAATTGAAGATCATGTGCTCTCTCTTTACACTCATGGTATGAGTACCCGCGATATTGAAAGCCATGTAAGGGAGCTGTATGGTGTGGAGATGAGCGAAGCCACCATCTCGCACATTACAGACCGTATTATAGATCACATAGAACAATGGAAGAACCGTCGCCTGGAAAAAGTGTATATGGTGGTGTGGATGGATGCCATTGTTTTTAAAGTAAGGCATGAGGGTAAAGTAATGGATAAAGCAATGCAGATTGCTGTAGGTCTCAATAATAAAGGCTTCAAAGAGGTGCTGGGTATGTGGCTTTGCACCAATGAATGTGCTTCCTGGTGGATGAACATTCTTACTAATTTAAAAGCCCGGGGTGTAGAAGAAATCCTGATTACTTCCACCGATAATCTCAAAGGCTTTACCGAAGCTATTAAGTCTGTATATCCGCAGGCAAAGACACAGATCTGTATTGTGCACCAGCTTCGCAACTCACTGAAGTTTGTGGTATGGAAAGACAAAAAAGCTGTAGCCGTCAGCCTTAAAAATATTTATGAGGCGCCTGATGAAGCAATTGCACTACAGGAGCTGAAAAACTTTGAACAGCAATGGAGTGCCAAGTACCCATACATTGCTAAATCCTGGAATGCAAACTGGAGTAACCTGTCAACATTTTTTGAGTTCCCCTTGCAGATCCGTAAAATCATTTACACTACTAATATCATTGAAAATGTTAACCGCATCATTAGAAAATACACCAAAACCAAAGCAGTGCTGCATGGTGATCAGGCAGTAGAAAAAGTTGTGTATCTGTCGCTGATGCAGGTATCAAAAAAATGGACCATGTCTCAAAGGGACTGGCCCATAATGCTCTTACAGTTTATCAATATCTTTGGCGAACAAAGATGTGAAGTGAAAATTTAAAACTTTACACAGTTGTCTAAACACCTTTACACAGTTAAGTTAACAGTCTCCCAGAATATAATAAGCAGTTCTTAGAACAACTCCGGTTGCCTGGCATCGGTTCTAACTTCCCAATCCATCACCAGGCTTTTATTAAAATCTACAAGCTTTGCACCAATGGCTTTCCACCCCATTACTTCTACCATTCTTGCAATTTTAAATTTTGCTTTACGTACCTGAGATCCCTTGCCCGATTGTACTACCAATATTGGCTCATCTTCCGTTGTAACTGTTTCCAGCCTGTTGTCCTTAGCTTCTTTAATAAATAAGAACCTTGTGCGTAAAGTGTTTGTTTCAATTTTAAAACGCTTTATATTGTACTGCAACTTTTCATTATCCAGGTATACAGCTGTAATAATCTTATCCGGATCAAACTTTTCAATTAATAGAATTTCCTCAGGATTAAATCGCTGCGTCATCTCCTGATCTGTTACTTCGTAAGTGCCATCTGTATAAATAATAAGAATTCTGTCTTCCGGCTTAAAATCACCTAATTCTACCCCCTTTTCATCAGCATTTAGCCTGCCAAATTTATCGTCAAACCAAAGCTTACGGCTACCTAATGTTGCCACACCGGCTTCTTTAAATCTTACAGTACGTATGGGGTATTTTGTCACCTGATTGCCGATACTATTCCGGCCTTTTATTTCCAGCTCTTCAAAGTAAAAATCAAATTCTTTATTTCGCGCCGAGCATGCAGGGCTCAGAATAATACGGACCACTTCCGCCTCTCCGTTAGGATTTACCGAAAAATAATGCACTTTGCTGTTTTCCGATCCTTTGCTAAGATCATATTCTTTATCGCGGGTAATGCCGGTTACGTTAAATCGTTTTGCATAACTGATTTTATTTTTTCCATCTACATATATCATATTGTAAGTGGTGCGTTCATCACCCTTCCTGAAAACTGCTGCATGTATAATATCTTTTCCAATAAAAGTTTTATCAGCCACTTTCACAACTTTCATAATTCCCCGACGCGTGAAAACAATAATTTCATCAAGATCAGAACATTCAACTAAAAATTCATCCTTTCGTAAACCAGTTCCGATAAACCCTTCTTCTCTGTTGATGTACAAGCGAATGTTGGCAATGGCTACATGCTTGGCTTCAATAATCTCAAATAACTTTATTTCTGTTTTACGTTCCCTGCCATTGCCATACTTTTTTATTAGCCCTTCAAAATAAGCAACAGCAAACCCGGTAAGGTTTTCAAGATCATATTTTACTTGCCCGATCTCTTCATTTAATTTCTTTATTTGTTGATCTAATTCATCAATATCCAACTTATAAATACGCCGCACCGGTTTCTCTGTAAGCTTTAGCACATCCTCCCTTGTTACCTCCCTTTTTAAGTTTTTAATGTATGGAGCAAAAGCCTTTTCAATGGCTTCCAAAACCTTATCCCAGGTCTGGTGCTTCTTTTCCAGCTCCTTGTATATTTTTTCTTCAAAAAATATTTTTTCCAGAGATGTGTAATGCAATTTTTCCCTGAGCTCGTTCATTCTTATGGATAGCTCCTTTTGCAGCAGGTCTTTTGTCTTTTCAGTAGAGATGCGTAACAGTTCATTTACACTTACAAAATGAGGTTTGTTATCTACTATTACACATGTATTAGGCGAAATGGAAACTTCACAATCAGTGAACTTATATAACGCATCAATGGTTATATCGGGAGAAATGCCGGGAGCAAGGTCAACATGTATTTCCACTTCCGCAGCAGTCATGTCCGACACTTTTTTTATTTTGATCTTTCCCTGGTCATTTGCTTTGACAATAGAGTCAATCAATTGGGAAGTGGTAACACCATAAGGAACACTTTTAATTATCAATGTTTTTTTATCCAACTCTTCTATATGTGCTCTTACTTTTACCCTTCCGCCTCTTTTACCTTCGCTATAGTCGGTAACATCAACCGAAGCACCGGTTAAAAAATCCGGGTACAGGTCAAATTTTTTACCTTTTAAAACCTTTATAGAAGCTTCACATAGTTCAACAAAATTATGTGGTAGAATTTTAGTGGATAGTCCTACAGCAATGCCTTCTGCACCCTGCGCCAGCAGCAATGGAAATTTTACCGAAAGCGTGACAGGTTCGTTTTTGCGGCCATCATAGCTAAGCTGCCATTCTGTAGTTTTTGCATTAAAAACAACATCTAATGCAAATTTGCTCAACCTGCCTTCTATATAACGGGGTGCTGATGCTTCAATGCCGGTACTAACATCGCCCCAATTGCCTTGTGTATCAATTAAAAGCTGCTTTTGCCCCATGTTCACCAATGCATCTCCAATAGAAGCATCACCATGGGGGTGGTATTGCATGGTTTGCCCAATGATGTTTGCCACTTTATTAAAGCGGCCATCATCCATTTCTTTCATTGCATGTAAAATGCGGCGTTGCACAGGCTTCAGACCGTCTTCTATTGCAGGTACCGCTCTTTCCAGAATTACATAAGAAGCATAATCAAGAAACCAGTTTTTGTACTGGCCGTTAATTCCATGGTCACTTTGAACCGTTTCAAAGTTTTTATTTTTCGGAGTGTTCATTAACTATGCTTCTATTACCGATGTTCCCAGGTGATTATAGTGAAATCCTTTGAAATATTTCAGGCCGTGGCCAAATATTCTATCCATTGAACTATGGCCGAATAAAATAATTCCTATAATCTGAAGGATTTCTATCCCAAAGCTTACACCTACTAAAAAAATAATTACAGCTACAGCTTTGTGGTGAAAAAAATTGTAGAGTGAGGCACCGGTTTCACTGCCGGCAACATAGCCGATCATACTTATGTCAGGACCAATAAACAATAAAAGATAAAACCACCACTCTACCCTTAAGAAATAAAGAGCATACACACTCATACTAAACATAAGAGCCTCTTCAAGTTGGATTAACATTTTCATTTTCCACATTTACAGAGATTTCCTGATCAGAAGAGGATTTCAATCTTACCTCAAATTCCTTCCATCCTTTTGACGGATCGCCAGTGATTTCTATTTTTCCTACCTCAGCCAGATGTTTCATTCTCCATAATAAAAAAACATCCCCGGTTTTTATTTTCATGTTGGTTAAAATATTGTGAATTGCGCGGTTACCTTTTTGCCAGCCATCAGTAAGGTTTTTTATAATATCGTCGTCATAATAATCTACACTAACCGATACTATTTTTTTTCCTGCTTCCAGCAAACGCACCATTGCATTATTATTGCAGAGCTTTTTCCATTCATCGGGATCAACTTCAAATTCACCGGGTGTTATTTTCCGGGCAAGCTTTTTAGCTTTCACTAATTCCTTTGGAGATATTTCATGTAAAGAATTGGGATAAAAAAGCTGCCCTTTTTCATTTATGAAAGGCAGGTTGTTTAAATGAAGAATCGAAACCCTGCCCTGATAGTCTTTAAGCTGCGAAACCAACCAATAATAACCACACACATCATGTTGATTTTGACCCATCCATATCCATAACTCCAAACCAGCAACCCTATCCATTTTTTTCTTTATTTCTTTCACTGTTTCACGGTCATTGCAAGTGCTGGCAAGGTCATTTGGATATGGAGAAAACTCAATTAGTTCCGTCCACCATTTTTCCCGTGCAGACCAACCTTCATCTGTATCAAGATTATCTAAAGGGCCTACTGCAAACTCATCTTTAATTTCAAAAATATCGCCTTTGAGGGTTTCGTCTAAGGCAATTAATTTTTGTAACGTTGTAACATCTGATTGTTGAAACACTACATGAATCATGCTCTCTACTCCTCTAACGGTGGAACTCAGGTTATGATCTTGTTCATTTTTTTTATTCATTCAATTTAATTTTTATCTTGATTATAACTAAGCCTATGCTTGCGGGCAATTAGGACTTTATTTTTACTGCGACAAATAAATAATTATTTGCCGCACCAATTACATCATAATTAACATAAAAAGATTCGGTAAATATTTTAAAAGCTAAAAACTCATGCTGCGGCACTGCAAATTCATCAAAAAACAAGATATCCCCTTCTTTTAAAAACCGATAAAGTTGAGACAAAGTGAATATTGTTGAGCTGAACAAGTCAGCATCAAGATGAATTAATTTTTTATTGGTGCTGCTGTAACCGTCGAGAAATGGAATTAATGTTTTTTGAAACAAGCCTTTGTAAAAAGTAGCTCTGCTATCATGAATATTCAAGGATTCTAATTCGTAAGACATTGAACCCTTTTCAAAAGCTCCCCATTTTTCTGGCAGACCTTCAAACGTATCAAAGCCAAAAAATCTGGATTCTTCGTTTTTATTTTTATTCAACCACCATTTGAACGAATGGCCGCCTGCAACCCCGAATTCGAAATAATCCAATGGTAGTTCAGTCAATCGTTGCTGCACGGTAATTGCATCATATAATAAATATCTCCTGTTGTAATCCCAGGTCTCCTGGTAAAAATCGTTGTACCCAACCACAGGATGCTCTTTTCGCCATTTCGACATCTCGGACATGAAAACAATATTGCGTAAGCCGCCGGCAAACGGTTTCAACACCTCACGCAAATTCCATTTCATGAAGAGTGACTTGGATTTTCTGATTACATCAAGCTTTGTCAATAGGATAATGTTTTTACTTCAATTCTTCCACCGTATCGAGTTCTACTTTGAGATTATTAATTATAAAATCTTGTCGTTCCTGGGTATTCTTACCCATGTAATACTCCAATAAGTCCTGAATATGATCACCATGCTCCAGTATCACGGGCTGTAGCCGTATTTCATCGCCTATAAACTGCCCAAACTCATCTGGTGAAATTTCGCCTAATCCCTTGAACCGGGTGATTTCGGGCTTGCTGCCTAATTTCTTAATTGCGGCTTGTTTTTCCTGTTCTGAATAACAGTAAATTGTTTCTTTCTTGTCTCTCACCCTAAATAGCGGAGTGTCCAGAATATATACATGGTCTCTCTTTACCAGGTCGGGGAAGAACTGCAGAAAAAAAGTCATGATCAGCAGCCGGATATGCAGGCCATCTACATCTGCATCTGTTGCAATAACAATACGACTATAGCGCAATCCTTCCAGCCCCTCTTCAATATTCAGTGCATGTTGCAATAAATTCAGTTCTTCATTTTCATAGACCACTTTTTTTGTTAAGCCAAAACAATTTAATGGCTTGCCGCGGAGGCTAAACACAGCCTGGGTATCTACGTTTCTTGCTTTGGTGATAGAACCACTTGCGGAGTCTCCTTCTGTTATAAAAATTGTTGATTCTTTTTGCAGTGAAAAAAATTCCTGTTTTCCTTTTGCAGGCGGCTCATCATTCAAATGCACACGGCAGTCCCGCAATTTTTTGTTATGGAGGTTAGCTTTTTTTGCCCGTTCGTTTGCCAGCTTTTTTACACCTGCCAATTCTTTTCTTTCTCGTTCACTTTGCTCAATCCTTTTCTTTAATGCATCAGCCGTTACAGGATTTTTATGCAGAAAGTTGTTTAATTCCCTTGACAAGAAATCACCAATAAATTGGCGCATGCTAGGGCCTCCTTCGTACACATTAAAAGAGCCGAGCTTTGTTTTGGTTTGCGATTCAAAAACCGGTTCTACAATTCTTACTGAAATAGCCGCTACAATGCTTTGGCGGGCGTCAGAAGGATCGTAGTCTTTTTTATAAAACTCCCGGATAGTTTTTACATAAGCTTCTCTAAATGCCTGCTGATGCGTTCCGCCTTGTGTAGTGTGCTGACCGTTTACAAAACTGTAAATGTCTTCACCATAATCATTGTTGTGGGTGATAGCAACTTCAATATCTTCTCCTTTTAAATGTATAATAGAATACCGTATTTCATCAGCATTTGTTTTCCGTTGCAGCAGGTCTAACAAACCATTTTTGCTGGTGTAACTTTTACCATTGAAGATAATTCGCAGCCCTGCATTTAAAAAGCAATAATTCCATATCTGGTTTTCTAAAAATTCGGAGATAAAATGAAAATTTTTAAAAACAGAATCATCGGGAACGAAAGTTACAATAGTTCCGTTTTCTTCACTTGTTTTGCCTTCTTTATATTCTTTAATGAGACTACCTCTTTCAAACTCGGCTTCTTTTATTTTTCCGTCACGTACTGATGCAACTTTAAAGTGATTGCTTAATGCATTCACAGCTTTTGTACCAACACCATTCAGTCCCACACTTTTCTGAAATACTTTACTATCGTACTTGGCGCCGGTGTTGATCTTACTTACTACATCTACCACTTTGCCCAATGGAATGCCCCGGCCATAATCACGGATAGTAACTGTTTTTCCGGAAATATTAATTTCAACCGTTTTGCCATAACCCATTGTAAACTCATCAATACAATTGTCCAGCACCTCTTTTACAAGCACATAAATGCCATCATCCGGGCTACTGCCATCTCCTAACTTGCCAATATACATACCCGGCCTCAGGCGAATGTGCTCCCTCCAGTCAAGGCTTTTAATGCTTTCCTCGTTGTAATCAAATAACTGTTTAGTTTCTGCCATAGGAATTGGTTATTAGTTATGTTTTGTGGTTTAAAACCCTTTTTTTGCCCACTAACCTTCACATAATCATTGTTTTATAAAAGACTTATACAAAAATAGACAAAGCCATAGCTTAGTGAGATACAAATATAATAACTCACAATGCTTATTTCTACTAACTCTTTCATATTGAAAATCACACTGTTAGTACCTTAACAAGGATTTTGTACATTTTTATTGCAGGTAGGGGCTTTGGAGTAGAGAAACAAGTAAATTTGCCCTTGTGCTGACCTATCTGTAAACCTAACCCTACAGCCTCTAATCCGTTAAGTTCGCAGCTATTACTACTACCCATTCTTGAAGTAATAAAACAATAAATCAAGTGATATATGTACTCGTATGGATTGCTGGAAACCGGATGTTATTACCTGATACAAGAAAAGAAAGATTCATCTGTTAATCTAATAAGAGCTACTATGGAATCTGACCATTGCATGTATGTATTTAATTATGGCGACCGACTGGTGACAGAATGGAAGCGTAAAAATGATCCTATCCATGATATTGTTGAGTGTTTGACCGACAAGGCAGTTAATGAATGGGAAAAGCATTATAATAATAATGAGGACGCTCTTTATGAGGAAGATGATGAGTGAAACCCGGGGCGCAGTTGTCTAGAAACCAGTCCTCTGAAAGATAGAGCTGAGTGTTGTATAACCAATCAATTCATCTGCTCGTGCACCAAATGGACGGTAATACACTAAAACAGTATAAGCATTTTCGGTGCCCCAGTAATTTCCTTCCGTTTCGCTGAAATCAGGAAACGCCTGCCCGTTATAAGGTAGTGTTATGTAAGAATAGTTATAAAACCCCTGCTTCAGGAACATTGTTTTTTCATAGG
>JBHENB010000028.1:0-16118 GCA_046262255.1 Chitinophagaceae bacterium | reverse complement strand
GCTCCACGTTCTGCGTTGAAAGTCATTTTTCCTGAGATGTCCGTGGCATAATTAGTGAATTCACCAAAAAGATAAACATCTCTTTCCCGGAACATTTTGTTTCCGGGAGGGAAATAGCTAAAGTGCACATACGCATAATCGGACTGCCAAAATGGATTAATGCTTTCTAATGCTTCTATAGTATAGCTGCCATTAAGATCCCGGTAATACACATACACCTGTGCAGTACGTGCAGCATCAGGTTTTACGTACACATGTGCTGTGTCCCTTTTTGTCTCCATGCGTTGCATACGATCACTTAATAAACGATAGCTGCGAAGGTCAATCCACCGCCATTCCTTTCCTGCCGGCAAAGAGGTAATTGCTTCGTCACTATACTCGTAATAATTTCCTCTGTAAATAGTAGGCCGGTCAATAAATGTTGCTGTTCGCCAGTTATTGTTTTGAAGTACTACTACTTTTAAATCCTGCGGACTAAATAAGCGGGTACGGTTATCTGTATTTATGCCTATCTGTAGCTTTTGATGGGTTTTGAAATACTGCGAGTTGTAGGGCTGCTGTATTTGCGCTGCTATGGCAGCTTTTGTGTCATATACTACAAACTGTTTCCTGAAAATCAGCTTGGTTGTATCACCATTCAAAAAAACCTTTAATAAATAGTTGCCTGAACGGTTTGGATAGGAACTCCTGTCCGGCAACTTTGCCTGGTAATGCGTATACCTGGTATAAGAAAGCGATGAATTTCGATAGTTAGTTATCCGAACATTCTGGAAGCCTTTTATGTACTCGAAAGAATGTAAAATACTTGGCGTCCAATCAGCATTGCAAAGCTGAAATGTATAATAGTAATTTTTTATATCTGCATCCAGATCATCAAAATGCAATTCAAGGAATTCATTACTGTTTAATGCAACTGCCGGGAAAGAGGCCTGGTCACCGGGCTTGTACAACTTTATAGAATGAACATTATTTGGTAACTGTGCAGAAGCCGAAACCCACAACCATGCAATGAAAAAGACAAAATAATTCTTTAACTGCCTCATTTGTATGATGAAAATAAACTTAAATTACAAACACTCTATTTTTGAACTCACAAAGAATGACGAGAATTGGAGTAAATAGGTTTGAAACGATAAGATATAATCTGTGAATATTTCTTCTTTCATTGCGCAACGAATTGCTTTCAATCAACAAAAGTCCTTCTCCCGTTTCATCATCCGCTTATCTATTGTGGCAACTGTCATCAGTGTTGCTGCAATGATTATAACACTTTCTTTTGTTAACGGCTTTGATGAAGTAGTAAGTGAAAAGGTGTTTAGCTTCTGGGGGCATGTTCGTGTTCAATACCGGCAACCTCAAAAAGCTGCAATTGCTGAGGAAATACCTATTGAGTCTAATGAATTTTTAGTAAAACGAGTAAAAGCATTCCCCCAGGTGAAATCCATTCATCCATTTGCCACAAAATATGCCATATTGAAAACAAACAAAGACATGGATGGCGTGTTGCTAAAAGGATTAGATGCTACGTATAACTTTAACCACCTTTCCGGCTTTTTGCAAAAAGGAGGCAGATGGCTGCATTTTAATGATAGCAGCTATGCACGGGAAATTGTTATTTCCAAATACATGGCCGACCAACTGGACCTTAACTTAAACGATCGTGTTCTTATTTATTTTGTTCGTGAAGATGGGTCTATGCGACCAGACAGATTGACCGTTGTAGGTATTTACAAAACCGGTATTGACGAATACGACAAAACTTTTGCATTGGGTGATATGAAGCTTATCCGGCGGTTGAACTCATGGCAGGAGAATGAAATAGGCGGCTATGAAATCTTTCTCAATGAGTATTCACAGATGAACGATGTAAGCAATAAAATTTATAAGGATGATTTATTTCCGCAGTTATGGGAAACAAAAACCGTAAAAGAAATTTATCCGAACATATTTGACTGGCTTCGTATTATTGGTTATAATGGCAGAATCTTAATAGTCATTGTTACTATTATTGCTATTATCAATTTTATAACCTGCCTGATTATTCTGGTGTTAGAAAGAGTGCGGATGATTGGCATCCTAAAAGCTTTAGGCGCTACCGACTGGGCAATCCAAAAAATATTTTTACATCATTCGGCATTGATAACGATAACAGGGATAATCTTAGGAACTGCAATAAGCTTAGGATTGTTGTGGCTACAGAAAGAAACAGGATTTATAAAATTAAAAGAAGCAGAATATTATATGGAAACGGCTGCGGTGAAGATACTTTGGTGGCAGGTATTTGCTGTAGCCGGAGGCACCTTACTTTTATCAATCTTTATTTTATTAATTCCTTCCTTACTGGTAAAAAAAATTCAGCCAATAAAGGCCATTCACTTTAATTAACCAGGTGTGATAATAGAATGCCGGTAGCTACAGCAGCATTGAGCGATTCAGCTTCGCCTTTTTTTGGTATTGTAATGCGTTTCGTTGCAAATGACAATAACCCGGGCCTGATTCCCTTAGATTCATTGCCAATTAATAATATACCCGATATAGTTTTTTCACAGGCATAAACAGGCGTGCCGTCGAGTACTGATGCATAAATCGCACAAGTTTGTTGTTGAAGCCACTTCATTTCCTCGTCATAAAAAATAGTAACTCTTGCTATGCTGGCCATAGATGCCTGAATAACCTTGGGATTGTACATATCCGCACATCCGGTGCTGCAGATAACTTGCTTTATGTTGAACCAATCTGCAATCCGGATAATAGTTCCAAGGTTTCCGGGATCCTGTATTGCATCAAGATATAATGAAAAAGACTCACCAGATGATATTTGCCTGTTAAATTGTTTTGCAATAAGCAAAACCTGGTTAGGCGTTTGCAATGCGGATATTTTCTTTAATTCCTCTTCACTAATTACTTGTAGTGAAATGTCATTGGTAAGGTGCTTATAATTATCTATCCATTCTTTTGTTGCATAAATATTTTGTATTTGCTCAGGTATCAATTGTAAAAATTCAGCGACTATTTTTTGGCCTTCTGCAACAAATATTCCACTTTCCTCTCTGTATTTTTTATGGCGTAAACTTTGAATATCTTTGACTTCTTTTTTACTAAGCATAGTACCCGCGTTTGTATGAATGTTACTGCAGCTTATTTCTCTTTGAAAAACATATTTTTATTTGCTGCACTTTGTTTTATTCTTTTTTCCTGCTCTGTAGTTAGAAACCCTCCTGCAAACAAACCTTTTGTTTACGAAACCAATATTGAGCTGCAAGGTAAATTAAGTACAGATGATAGAAAGGAACTGATAACTAACCTTGAAGAGCAATTGCACGATAGCATACGTGTACGGAGAGTACAGAAGTTGATTGGGTGGAAAAAAGGCCCGCGTTTTTTTTATTCTGAACTGCCCAATCCTCCCGTTTATGACAGCCTGAATGCAGATAAATCTGTGATTTATATGCGAGCCTTATTAAATTCGCTTGGCTATTACAGAGATACCATTGTATATGATACCAGCTTGCATGTTGCAGGCAATCAATACCGCACAACAGTTAACTTTCAGGTTGATCCGGGAAAGCTGATACGTATTGATTCTATTAGCTACAATTTAGGACATGACACCCTTCAGCAAATTACCATCAATGCTCAAAAAGAATCGCTAATAAAAAAAGGAGAACCTTTTGCCAAGCCATTAATTTCCACAGAGTTTGACAGGTTAACTGACGTATATCGTAATAATGGTTTTTTACGGTTTTCCCGCGAAGAATTATTAGCAATCTGGGATACCGTTGGTATTGCTTTATTAACACCGACAATAGACCCTATAGAACAGGCCCAGCAACTGGAGGCATTACGGCAACGACGGGAAAATCCAACAGCAGATATTGAAGTAAGACTGAGGGCCAATAATGACACCTCACATTTGATTCGCTATCATGTTGGCAACATTACTATCTATCCTGATCTTACGACGGACACTTCTCTTTATATTCCCATTGCAGAACAATATGGCGCCTATCAAATTATTACTTATCGAAATTTGTACAAACCAAAAATATTAGCGGAAAATATTTACCTGCAACGCGGTGATCTGTACAGTCAGCGTAATTATTTAAAAACGCTAAACCGTTTTAATTCACTCGGCTCCTGGCGACTGGTAAATATTGAACAAGTACCAAGAGGAGCAACAGACACTGTTGACTTTGTGATTAAATTAACCCCGGCAAAGAAATATACTTTCGATGCTAATCTTGAGGGAAGCCAAAACTGGGGCAATGTTTTTACAGAAGGCAATTTGATTGGTGTTAATATAGGTTTACAAAACAGAAATTTTGCACGGGGTGCTAATATTGCCAACACCAATTTTCGCTTTGGCACAGAAATACTCCAAAGAATTGCTGATCAAACCAGGCAAATAAGTTTTGGCCATACAATCAACTTTCCCAGGATAATTCCAGGTGTTAACTGGGTGCCTGCACGGATACGGGAAAATTTCAAAACGGTATTTGCTCTCAATGCTAACTATACTACCCGCCCTAATTTTTTTAATCTTCTAACATTAAACACATCCTGGGGGTACGAGTTTAACTGGAAGAATAAATTATTTGGCATACGTGCGCCAAATATTGAATATGCAGTTTTAGATGTTGGCAGAGATCTTCAAAAGCTTATTGATGCGAATCAATCTTACAGATATATTTTTAATAGCGGTCTGGTCTCATCTGTTATTACCAATTTTACTGTAACAGGAGGAAAGAAAAGTATTGCCAATGTTGCACGTTTTAATGTTGAGGCTTCTGGCATACTACTGGGTCTTGTTCGCTCTAACTTTTTAGATAGCAACCTGCACAGATTTTTGAAGTTTGATGGAGAATTCAGGCAAACACATAAAATCCGGCGTTCTGCATTTGCATGGCGTTTTTTTAGTGGTGTTGGATATGAGTTGCAGTCAGGCGATCCGAACAAGAAATACCTGCCCTTCTTTAAAGCATATTACGCTGGAGGTGCAAATAGTATGCGTGCATGGCCGTTGCGCAAATTGGGGCCTGGTTCAGCAATAAGGTCATATGCCCGTACCGTTGCGCCGGACAGATTCGGCGATATTCAGATAGAACTGAATGGGGAATATCGCTTTTATATAACTGAAATAGGTGGTTTTGATATAAATAGTGCACTATTTACTGATATTGGTAATATATGGTATTTACGACGCAACCCAGATTTTTTGAATGGAGAATTCCGGCTCAATAAACTATGGAAAGACCTGGCAGTTGGTGCCGGCACCGGTGTACGTCTTGACTTTGGATTATTTCTTGTACGATTGGATTATGCATATAAAGTGAAAGATCCGAGTCCCGGTTCTGAAAACCCTGAACTTCAAAATAAGCTCTTTCCCGACTGGAAGCTAACTGGCGGACAGTTTCAATTAGGGGTTACTTACCCGTTCTGATTACAAGTGATTCCTGCAGCTCTTCAATGGTTTGTGCATCTACCAATAAAAAATTTCCAATGCGGGTACGACATAAGCTGGTTAAATATCCGCCGCATCCTAGTTTTTCTCCAAAATCATTTGCCAAACTTCTGATATAAGTGCCGGTAGAACAGACGACTTTAAAATGTACAGTCGGTAAATCAATCTTAGTCAATGTAAATTCAGAAATTGTAATTCTTCTTGCATCCAGTTGTATTTCCAATCCTTTGCGGGCTAAATCATAGGCTCGTTTACCTTTTATTTTAATTGCAGAATGAATTGGCGGTGTTTGCATGATTGAACCTTTAAAAGTTTCAGCAGCCCTTTCCAATTCCGAAGGAGTAATATGTTCAACAGCTTTATAATTTACAGGTTCACTTTCCAGATCATACGTTGGTGTGATAGCGCCAAGAGTAATGGTACCTGAATACTCTTTTTCGAGTGCCATATATTCATTAATCTTTTTAGTGAACTTACCTGTGCACACAATTAGTAGTCCTGTAGCCAGCGGGTCTAACGTGCCTGCATTACCCACTTTTTTTGTGTTAGTCAGATAACGAACTTTCTTCACCACTTCAAAAGATGTCCATTGATATGGCTTATTAATAAGAAGCACTTTCCCTTGTTCAAAAATATTGTCGGAGGATGTCATAGCAAAATAGCAGCGACAAAATAATATCTATTTTTAGAATGTTTTAAATTATTGAGGCAATTAGACGATAAATATCCAAGATCTGAATATTGAGAAGGAAGTATTTCCCTTACTTGATTTTACCCACAATGAGTTATCAAAACAAGTTTTGAGTGGCTTATTGAATAAGATTAGGATAATGAAACATAGCAATATAACTGCAAGCAAACTGTAAAAATCCGAAAACAATTTACAAAGCAACCTAAATAGATTGGCGGTTTTTTACTTCGAGGTACTTATTAATGGCATTGATAGTTAACTTTTGTGGACTTGTTAATACTGCTATGATTCCTGCTTCCTGCAATTCCTTTGCTATCAACTTCTTCTGGTGTTGATGCTTTTCTGCAATTGTTTTAATATATATCTGCTCCGTTGTTACTGCCTTTTTTTCTACTAGCTTTTTAAGTTCTGTGTTTTCAAAAAAAATAACCATCAATAAGTGGTAGTGTGCTATCCGTTTGAGTGCCGGTAATTCCCGCTGCATACTTTCCACCGATTCGAAATTGGTAAATAATACAACCAAACTTCTTTGTGTAATACTGTTACGAATTACAGAAAAAAGCTTTTCAAAGTCAGGCTCTAAAAAATTGGTGGTTTGCTTGTATAATGCCTCCAACAATAAGTTTAACTGTGCAGATTTTTTATCTGCCGGTAAAAATGTATCTACACTTTCAGCAAAAGTTATAAGGCCTGCTTTATCCTGGCGCAATAATGCTACGTTGCACAATACCAGCGATGCATTAATAGCATAATCGAGCAAAGACATACCCTCAAAAGGCATTTTCATTACCCTGCCTTTGTTGACAACACAGTATATCTGCTGGCTGCGTTCGTCTGTAAAATTATTTACCATCAGGCCTCCGCGTCGGGCAGAAGCTTTCCAATTAACGGTTCTGTAATCATCGCCACGCACATATTCTTTTATTTGCTCAAACTCAAGACTATGGCCCAGCTTGCGCAAACGCTTTATACCGGCTTCCTGCAGACGGTTAGCAGTTGCGAGAAGCTGGTACCTCCTCATTTGAATGTATGACGGATAAACCTTCACCACCTGCTCCTGATTGAAGGAATAACGGCGGCTGATAAGACCAGCACTGCTTTTTACAAAAACATGAATATCTCCAAAATAATACTCCCCCCGCTCCCTCGGCTGTAAAAAATAGGTAACAGAGGCTTTACTATTTGCAGGAATTTGCAGCTCACGTTTCCAATTGCGTTCCTGGAATTGAAAAGGCAATTCATCAATCAAAGTACAATCCACCTTAAAATTGTATCTGTTGTCAACTTCAAGAAAAATTTTGTTGTCGTCACCATTACTAAACCTTTCCTGCATTACCCTATTTGCATTTATTCCATTCTTTTTGGTATAAAGTACAATGGTGTCAGCTAATATTCCAATCAAAACAAATAATAGTAAAAAAATGGCTACAGTAAAAAGTGCAGAAAAGAAATAGCTGATAAAAAATAAACTTGCAGCAAGAAACCCGCAATAGTAAACAATATGATTTAAATAAAACGAACGGATCATTTATAAAAGGTTCAACGTGGAATATCCATGGTTTGTAAAATCTGTTTAATCACCGCATCTTCCGTAACACCTTCCATTTCCTTATCAGCAGAAAGAATAATACGATGCCGCACAACAGGTGGTATTACCTGCAAAATATCTTCCGGGGTTACAAAATCTCTTCCATTAACAGCCGAAATAGCTTTTGATGCATTCATTATTGCGAGTGAGGCTCTTGGCGACGCTCCTAAGTAAATAGATTTATGACTGCGGGTCTGATGAATGAATGTAGCAATGAACCGAAGCAATTTCTCATCAATGATTTGTGTTTTCACCTGTTGCCTGATAGCAGCTATGTTTTCTGCTTTTAAAACAGGAGTTATTGAGGCTAATACATTCATATTTGCCATTTGATGAAACAGACTTAGAATTTCCAGCTCCTCAGTTTCCGTGGGGTACGGCACAACAATTTTAAATAAAAAACGATCAAGCTGTGCTTCGGGTAAACGATACGTTCCTTCCTGCTCAATAGGATTTTGTGTAGCAATAACCATAAAAGGGGCTTGCATTCCATACGTTCTGCCATCAATAGTTACCTGCCGTTCTTCCATTACTTCAAACAATGCCGATTGTGTTTTAGCAGGAGCCCTGTTTATTTCGTCTATCAAAACAACATTGCTAAATATTGGACCCCGTTTAAATTCAAATGTTGCTTCATTCGGATTGAATACCGGAGTGCCCAATACATCGGAAGGCATTAAATCAGGCGTGAACTGTATTCGTGAGAAACCAACATTCAAACTTCGGGCAGTTAATTTTGCAGTAAGTGTTTTTGCAACACCCGGAACTCCTTCCAATAACACATGACCATCAGCAAGTAAAGCGGTAATAATAAGCTGAACCATTTCATCCTGCCCAACAATAATCTTTTTTATTTGCTGCCGGATGGACAGCACTGCTTCGCTAAGCTCCGTTAAATCAGTTCTTTGCTCAAAAATTTGTGTCTCCATCTCAGGTATTTTCATAAAATGCTTCTAATTGATTGTAAAAACCAGCAAGCTGGTGTTCAGTGACATTAGCTATATCTAATGCGCTAATAAAAGTTGTTATTTTTTCAATCTCATGTGGCGGATATCCACTTTTTGCGTGTAATGTATTTACAAACGTTTCATCTAAGGTTTGTGTTGCTAATTTATAGTTGTTTCTTACATGATCTAAAAAATACACAGACATCTTTCTGGCTAAATTTTTATGATCTTTTCTGTCATAATACAATCGTCCAATTGTTTTTACAAAATCCAGAGATTCATTCCCTGGTTTATTTATAACCGGGATTATCCGTTGCTTTCGCCGCATTTCTAATAAAACAAATAACAGAAGTGTAGCAATAACTGTTAGTAAAGCCCATTTAAATGCAGGGTACTGAAATAGCACACCAAGCCAATTTGGATCTCTCTGACGTTTATTGTACACAGGCTTAACTAAAAAATATTCATTCCAAACAAGTTTCGATACACCCTTTGGAATTACGGATAACGCTTTTCGGAAATAATGAAAATTTTGTTTGTGTAGAATAAAATAGTTGCTGAAGGCTAATGGAGCAAGGTGCAGAAAAATATTTCCTTTACCAGCTTTAAACTGAATAAAATTGGGACGTCCCTCCGCGTTCATTCCTAATATAACAACCCGGCGAGAATCTGTCCCATTTAAAAAACCAGCAAAACGCCTTCCAGGATATATGTAATTCCGGCTATGCTCAAATCTGGGGCTACTTAATTGTACTGCAAGGCTGTCCTCATGATCATTTAAAAAGCCATTATCATCCAAAATCTCTTCACCGTTAAATACAAAAAAACTGGTTGCGCTATAAGATAAAGTCCTGCTAATAATGAAAACCTGGTTTCCCTTTCTGGCAAAATTTAAAAGTTCGGTCAACTCATCTCTGCTTGCGTTTAAATCTTTGGCAACTATTATAACTGCCTGGTTAGAAGAAGAGGGTGATAAATTATTCCAGTATGGAGGTTGCTGCTTATCTGTAGAAATTTCAGCACCAGGAAATAAGGCAGGTAAAAGATTATACGCTATGTAACATCCATATGGCAGCTTGTCCTTGCCGCGCAATGTTATTCGTTCATCCAGTTTTTTAGATTGGTTTTTTGAACAACCTATAAGCAACCCAGCTAACACAATGAATGCGATGGCCCCTATCAGGTATGGTTGAAGCTTTTTCAAGACAACCGTTGATTGAAATTTGAAAAATCATTTTTGATCTTACTAAAAGCTAATTCGTTGATGGAAAAGTGACCATAACAGGCATATTCAAAACTTCTCGTCAAACTAAAAAAATCTTTATAGTAACATGTATTAAACAATTGTACTACATAATCACTGTTGGTTAAATCTTGTTTGTACCGGATAATGTTATTTTCTGATAACTGCTTTAATGTTTGCAAATACATTAACCGAATGGAAAGCCGGTAATCTTTTGAGGAGATAGCTTTTTTAATTTCACTATCATAGTCTATAGAAAAGATATTTGCTGCAAGTGGCACACTTTCATTGATTTTATCTGTTGCCGGTAATTTTTTAAACAGTTGCTTTCCTGATCTGAAAAACCAAAAAAGTACTGCAGCGAATATGAATATAAGTATTATCCAAAACGCTGTTTTGAACCATTCCTGGTTATATAAATTCTTTGCGGGTGTATTATTTTCTACCCTCGCCTGTTGCCGTACCGGTTGTGTGTTTACATACCAAAAAGCATCATCATTACGCAATTTATTCAGCAGAGTATCGGGTATTTGTTTATCCTGAACTTTTTGTTTATCCAAATGAGTAACTAAATCAAACTGGTTTTTATCATCTTCCCCGGGATAGTGTTGTGTATTTGTTTCACCAGTGGTTACAGTGTCTAACGTGAGCGAATCACGGGAATCGCTTTGACACAAAGCATTCGCGGACAGCATAATTGTCAGCAGTAACAATAAATATTCTATTGTCTTTTTAATTGGGTAACGGTTTATTTATTTATAATTGAATCATCTTCTATTGCTGCCATTTTGTGTTGTAGCCTGATTGGATAAACAATAAAATACCAAATAATGAATATTGAGGACACTAATAATGTTGGTAAACTTGCCAGCAAAGGCATTTTGTAGTGCCTGGTAATAAAACTTTCAAAAAATGCAGCAATTATAAAAACAGGAACCAGCCCAACAACAATTTTAGCACCATCCTTCACTCCTTGTTGCAAAGATGCCAATCGCTTAATTGTACCGGGAAACAAGAAGCTTTTTACCATTACCAATCCGGCAGCACATGTAATAATAATTGCTGTTAACTCCAGCATTCCGTGAATTAATACAGTTATTACCGCCTGACCGCCTAGATTTTTTGCATAAAACATGTGCTCGAATGCCCCCAAACGTATAGATTCTTTGCCTAAAGCAGTAATACTTGGTATGCCAAGCAGTATGCCACGGAAGAAATACGTAAAGGATACTATAATATTATTGATCATTATGCGTATCCACATAAAAAAAGGATTACTGTCTCCATAAACCTGGAAAGGATTGCCTTCTTCAATGTTTTTTTCAGTCATATCCACATACCTGTCACCCAAAACTTCTCTTACAAAAGCTTCATTGTGCATGGAGGAAAAGAAACCCACAGAGAAAAAAAGTATGAAAATGCAAAAGGCAAATAAAATTATCACGTGGTGCTTGCGTACGGTAAGTGGCACATCGTACTTCCAGAATGTTACAAGGCGATTGGTGTCTTCTTTTCGGTTTTGGTAAATGCCTAAATAAATTCGCGATGCAAGAGAATTTACATATTGAGTAACCTTGCCTGCCGGATAAAAAGTTTTTGCATAAGCAAGATCGTCTATAAGCTGGGTAAAATCTTTTGCAATTTCATCAGCATCTGTTGCCGTTCTGTGCTCAATTTTTTCCCAACGCTCTATATTTTTTTTTATGAAGGAACCTTCACGCACAATCCTAATTTAATTTGTAAAATACTATTTTTAATGCTGGTGGAATTATAAAAAGTTACTTCACAATTGGAATTTTAGCTTTTCATGGCAACAATTCAAATTGCAACAAATTTTAATATTGATCTTGAATTCGAGACTCCGTCTTTTCACCGCAGGTTAATTGCATGGGGCATAGATATTTTTATGCTGGTGCTTTATGTAATTATAGCGCTGAAATTTTTAAACTGGCTCTGGCATCAAACAAGCTATAATAGTGACAAAGGGGAAAACTTCTGGGCTATTTTCTTATTAATTGTTATTCCTGCTTTTACTTACCATTTGCTTTGCGAGGCATTTATGAACGGGCAAAGTGTAGGAAAAAAACTTTTGGGGCTGCGTGTAGTAAATGAAAATGGGGGCAAACCCGGCATCAGCCAGTATATCATCCGGTGGTTAATCAGAACTTCCGATTACATGATATTAATTATTGCGCTATATGCACCAATAGCTGCAGGTGCTGATTTAAGTTTCTTTTGGAAAATTGCCGCCGCATTCGGATTGTTGATTGCAGATGTGATCCTTGTAAATGCAACACAAAAGCACCAGAGGTTAGGTGATATTCTTGCTCATACCTTAGTTATTAAAACTGCTCAAAAAGCCAGCATTCAGGATACTGTTTTTCTACAAGTAGCAGATAACTACACCCCTTCTTTTCCGCAGATAATGCAACTAACGGACAGAGATATAAATGCTTTAAAAAGTATTTTGGACGCAGCAAGAAAAAATCATGATTTTGGCTTAGCACAACGTGCGGCTGAGAAAATTAAAAAGCATTTGAAAATTCAAACTTCCATGTCACCATTCGACCTTTTGGAAGTACTTCTGAAGGATTATAATTATTTAGCTTCCATTTAATAAAAATCAGTAACAACCACAACAGCTACATTGATGCAAATGTCAGAGCGGTTTGCCTGATTTGAATGCTCTAAATTCTTGCTTACAATGTTGTCTCCTTTAAGAAAATGCTGCAGTGCCAGCAATTCCAATTACTATAACTAAAGCATAAAGCGCAAGGATAATAATAGTTACTATACCTACAAAGCGCAAACAGATCTTTAGATTCTGAAAAGAAACATTTAAAGCTTGTTGATCATTGCGAACTAATGCAGCTCTCATTCCGTTTGCAAACCGCAAAAGGTACAATAAAGGGAAAAACCAAATAGCCAAAAGAATTATATAAACAGCTGCCAGCCCTATTCCTAAGCCACCTGCAACAGGAAAAGGAGTTGCACCATATTCTGCACCCATGGTGCTGCCAAAACCTGACATCATAGTAATGAAAAAGATGATGCCTATTACTCCAAGCACCAGTATTATCATTCCGGCAATTGCCAAAAACCTTGCCCACTTGGCGGCTTCTCCCAAATTTGCTTTGGTAACCGGGTCAATGGACAAGGAAAAGAGAGCTGAGTTCTGATTTTGTTCCATAATATGGTTTTAAAGGTTATGCTAAGATCATTTATGTGGTGCCAGTAAATTAAAAGGATAAACAGATATATTGCGTAAGATCCAAAAGCATACAATAATCATCAAAACAATCTTACTAAATAATGGGCTATAAAATAAATTTCCGGATGCTGGCCTTTTGAGTAGTCTTGATAATGTTTCAGAAAATACCGAGTACCCCAAAAAAGGAATCGAGATAAAAAATAAAAAATTGTAGCTAGCCGCAGATGAAAAATCTCCGTGCAACAATGAGGACAATGCTCTTTGCGAACCACAACCCGGACAATAAAGATTACTGATCAAATAGAATGGGCATGCAGGCAAAAGCCCCAGACGTGCATCCAGAAAATAATATAACAGAATTACACCAACTGCGGCTGTTGCAATAATGATTGTGGGTTTATTGAACATCACTTATTAATAATCGTAATTACCACTTTTTCTCGCAACCCAAAAAGCAGTGGCCCCAAAGAAAAATATAGCTAACAAATACAAAGTAAGTATGCCAAGGCCAACCCAAAATGCAATTTTTGTCCATTTTGCAGCTTCGTTAGCTGCTCTTATTGCCCCCTCATGATCACCGGATGCATATTTTGAATTCACCTGGCTGGCATTAACAATGCCCACTATGCCAAATGGTAAGCAACAGAATATAGTAACAAGGATGGATTCTGCAAGCCAATTTTTTGGAGGTGGCGCAGGTAAAAGCGGTGATTGTGTATTTTGGTCCATCAGCAATCGTTTTTGGTTATAATAAAAATAATCGGAGTTAACTGCCTACGCAAATTTATTATTGCAGAGTTATCCACCAATCCCTAATAAGCCCTTGCAAACAGGACTCGTTGTGTTGAAGGTTTGCCAGTCAAAATGCATTGCCCTTTTTCCTTTTCATTATTTAGGGGAATACATCGTAAAGTTGCTTTCGTTTTTTCTTTGATAATTTCTTCTGTTTCGGGGGTTCCATCCCAATGTGCTGCTATAAACCCACCTTTTTCATCAAGAATTTTTTCAAAATCATCCCATGAGTTTACCTCAGTTGTATGATCCTGCCGGTATGCCAATGCTCTTTCATACAAATTCTTTTGAATAGCCTCCAGTAAGTTTTTTGTATGGCTAATCACCAGATCGAGAGAAATAGTTTGTTTTTCTTTTGTGTCCCTTCTGACCATTTCTACTAAATTATTTTCCAGGTCTCTTGCACCTAATGCAATTCGAACGGGAACTCCTTTTAATTCATACTCAGCAAATTTCCAACCCGGACGTGCATTATCACTATCGTCATACTTTACACTTATACCTTCCTGCTTGAGCTTATTAATGATATCACGGGCTGTACCATCAACCAGTTGCTTTTGTTCATCTCCTTTATAAATAGGAACAATTACAACCTGCAGAGGAGCAATGTTGGGCGGAAGAACTAATCCCTGATCATCGCTGTGGGCCATCACCAAAGCACCTATTAACCTTGTACTTACGCCCCAGCTTGTAGCCCACACATATTCCTGCTTGTTTTCTTTTGTAAGATATTTTACATCAAAAGCCCTTGCAAAGTTTTGACCCAAAAAATGAGAAGTGCCGGCCTGCAATGCCTTTCCATCCTGCATTAGTGCTTCAATGCAATAAGTATCTTCTGCACCTGCGAATCTTTCTGCAGGTGATTTGATACCGCGTATTACAGGTAAGGCCATAAACTCTTCTGCAAATATTGCATAAATTTCAAGCATTTGTTTTGCTTCTTCAACAGCTTCTTCAGAAGTTGCATGTGCTGTATGGCCCTCCTGCCAAAGAAATTCTGTTGTACGTAAAAATAACCGTGTACGCATTTCCCATCGCACTACATTGGCCCATTGATTAATTAAAACCGGTAAGTCTCTGTATGACTGAATCCAGTCTTTATAAGTACTCCAGATAATAGCTTCACTGGTTGGACGTATTATTAATTCTTCCTCTAATTTAGCTTCAGGGTCAACCATTAATTTTCCTTTTGAAGAAGGATCAGCTTTTAATCGGTAATGAGTAACTATTGCACATTCCTTTGCAAAGCCTTCTGCATTTTTTTCCTCCGCTTCAAACAAACTTTTAGGAACAAACAGTGGAAAGTACGCATTCTGATGGCCTGTTTCTTTGAACATTTTATCTAAAACATCCCTCATGTTCTCCCATAAACCAAAACCATATGGCTTAATTATCATGCATCCACGCACTACCGAGTAATCAGCTAAACCGCTCTTTATTATAAGATCATTATACCATTGCGAGTAATCCTGATGCCGGGAGGTTATTTCCTTGCTCATATGTTGAATCTTTCCTTTCATCTTTATATTTTGTTTAACAGGAAACAATTTAATTTACATGCTGATGGCAAACATTTTGGTGCCAAACAAAAGTAATACATCCATTAACGTTTAAATTCTCTGCTATGAAATCACTTCTACTCTGCCTCTCCATTGCACTTGTTTTTGGAAGTTGCACTACTGCATACAAATCAGGTCAAACTCCGGACGACGTTTATTTTTCTCCGGAGCGTCCACGTCCAACCGATGAATATGTAAAAGTTGATGAGGACAGAAGTACTAAATACCGCTATCAGGAAGAGGACAACTATGAAGATCGGAATATACGCATGAAGGTTCGCAATCGCAGAGCATGGTCAGACCTTGATTATTACTACAGCGACCCATATGCATATAATTATTATAGGAATTATTACTACAACAATTATTATAATAACTACTGGACGCCATATACATCCTGGAATTATTATTATAATCCATACTATAGCCCGTATTATTCAAAGGTGATAGTAGTAAATCCTAAAAGCCCGGCATATAACCAACCACGCACATACAACCTGCATGTTTTTGATGACACCAACAGTAATAACCCAAGGGCACCAAAGCGCTCAAGAGTATTTGATAACTCCGGCGATAGAAATTACAATGCTCCACGTAGGGATGCAGGTAGTGATTTAAGAGGAGTT